>CATLGX010000006.1 GCA_949948785.1 uncultured Christensenella sp.
ACCAGAATGAGCCAATCGTAACTTTAAAAACGGGCGGCGCTTCGGTCGACCTCGATATAAGCAAATTTATATACGACCCCGACGGTACGACCCCGACGTTCGACACTCGTGCCGACTCGCTTAAAGCTCCGACTAACGAGTATGTTGCGGTTACGCGCGAGAACACGAGAATAAGTCTCAGAGCGGGAGTCTCGCATACCAACTATACCGACGGCAGCGGCTATCTCGGCAAGACGAACGGCAATTACGCAGATGCCTACGACACGGGCGAGGGCGACGTTCCCGTTTGGCGCAGTGACCTTACCGACGAGAAGATAACCCGCGTAATCGCCCAAGCCGGCAGCGGCGGCGCGGCGTCGGCGTGGGTTACATACAGTTATGTCGGAAGTTCCGTAATAAGATTTACTCCGCGCGCGGCGTCGCAGTACATGTACGCCGAAAACGGCAGAGACGGAGACTTTTACGTGCTCGTGCGCATTGTCGACCCGGGCGACACGACGGACGACGGAATATGGTATCCCATCGCCATAAAGGTGGAATCCGCCGCGCCCCGCGAGCCGTCTACAACCGCGAATTTGACGCTCGATTTCGACGGGTTTATGCCCGGCACGGCGGATATGGACGGAAAACCCGGTACGGCGCAAAGCGCGTATCTTACGCCCGTCGGCTACACCGACGCTAACGGCACGCTGCACGGTATAGGTGTAACCGACGTAAGAACCGTTTTTGCCAACGATGCCGACCATGCGCTTCCGTTTGTAACGGACAATGATAACTTTGCCATAGGCTCTTCGGCATCGCGTTCGAGCGAGTACAACGAAATAGTCGTTTTGGGCGGCTCGACACTCGAAGACGTAATCGCGACTTGCGGAACGAACGAATTTTTCGAAGTTTCGCTTATAAAGCTGTTTGCGTCGAGCACGGTATTCTCCAATCTGTCGCCCGCCGTTCAGGCGAAAATGGGCATAATGGCTCTTACCGACGAAGAGGCGGCGCAAACGAACCAAAACCGCAATTCCATTAAGAGTTTTTGGGGTTTGAAGGTTACCGCAAAGCGCGCGACAAATAATAATTATTACGAATTCGACGTAAAGGTCAAAGACTCGCACGATACCTTGCCGGAAGCTATTGACGGCGTAACGGCGGGTTCCGTTCGCGTTTACGTAAAAGTCAATAACCGCGCGCCTAATTTGCGCCGCGACGTCGATGACGACGTTTCGCACGCTTCGCGTACGGCGTACCCGTTCAATACCACAGAGTACGGTACGTACACGCCGAAAGCCGGCGCGCGCGTCGCATCCGTAAATTATAAAATCACCGCGGGACAGGAAATCATAATAACTCCGTACGATTTAGCTTACGATTTCGATTCCGCATCCGGATTGAACGTCAAAACGGAAAAAGGTTACGACTACAATACAAACCCGCTCGACGGAGGCTTTGACGCGGCGGCGACCCGAATACTCGCAAAATACAGCGTAAGGAGCACGACTGTTCCGAGCGCTGCGGCAAAACCGGAGACGGTCGGTCTCGGCGCGCTGTCTTTCGCCAATAAAGACAGATTCGCTTCGGCGGCCGCGGAGTACCGTAATTATTTGACGGCGTCGATAGAGGATAATTTCTATATTGGCGATAAACTTTATACGATGTCGTGTATAAAACTCGTCGCAAACTCGCGTACCACGGCAAACAACCCGCTTTTGACGGTTACAATCAGCGACGGCGTATCTACAATAGATTTTGCAATATCTGTTACAGTAGAGAATGCCGCGCCATATCTCAAAGACCCCGACACGCACATAACGCTCACGTCGGGTAAGAGCAATAAACTCGAAAATTCGATACAGCTTATAGCCTGGCAGCCCGACGAGACCGTTAAAGACGGACTTGCGCTCGATGTCGATAACGATACCGTTTTCTTCGACAATATTCCGGTAAGAATAGTAGCGTATAATTCCGTCGATAAAAGATATTACGATAAATTAAAGGCTAACAATGACGGCACGTATACGCCGTCGGACAGCGGCGATATCGTTTTGTCAGATTACGTAGGCGCGGCTATAACGAGCGGCACAAAAGAATATATCGGTCAGCAGGTATTGCTTGTGCAAGCCAAATCGTCCACACAGCTTTTCGACGTTCCTATTTACGTCGAGTTCGGCGTGGTCGACAGTTGGAAAGCCCAGCCGGGGTATGCTACGCTTCGCATCGGCGTGGAAGTTATTAACAGCAATCCCACGTACGAAAACAGCGCGCTTACAAAAGGCGAGAACGACGATGCCGGCAAAGATTTCTGGTATATGCCGTACGAAACGCTGTCGCAAAAGGCCGCGGAGCGTTATATTGTCAACAACAGAGACCTTTACAATTCGTCCGCCATTCCCGCTTCTGCGTCCAATAAAGTTTTACTGTTCGACGATGCAGACACGGCACAGACCGTATTGCTCGATACCGGACTTAACGATAATGTAATAACAAATTCGCTCGTAACAAAGGTAAGCAGCGCCGACCCTTCGAATCCGGACGCCGAAACCGTAATAAACGCGGGCACTTTTGCCGCCGGCACAGCGGTTCTTTACAACCGTACGTATCCGACGACGGCAGGAATTAATCCTCCCGAAAACGCGTATCTCGAAGTAAGCGTAGTGTTCTATACGAGAACGGGTTCTGCCGAGGAAGGTTATACTTTCACCGAAATTACGGATACAACTACCTACAATAACCTCGACGCAAACAAGTACTGGGCTATCCGCATAAAGGATAACGCCGGCACGACCTCAACCGCCAATAACACGCAGATTGCTATCCGTGTCAAGGACAATCATTACGGAAAGACTGTCTATACGTATGATAAGGAAAGCAAACAGCTCCAAGCCGACGTCAATACTACGTCGGGTTTGACGGTATGCAATTTCTATTATCAATATCAAGAACCCGGCATACGTCCTATGCACGAGTATTACCGTACCGACGGGCAGGCGGAGTCGATAGTTCTTGCCGACGCCACTAAGCCGTCCGGCGATAAGAAGGTCGACCTCAGATATTTAAGCGCCGACATGTTCGAGAGCAAGTCCTTGCCTTCTTCGCAAGCCGACCTTAAAGACGCGATATTCACATCCGAATTCAGATACCGTTATTTCGTCAATATCGTAACGGGCGAGGGTACGGACAGTGCCGAAGTCGGCAAACGTTACGACGGCGGCGCGGCTAAGGACGCGTTCTATTTCAAACCTGTCGAGCTTACGGCGGACGCGGCTGTGTCCGTTCCGATGAGTTATTTGGCAATGCCCAAGTCGTTCGATATCAATAAGGGTACGGCGGCAACGGGCGAAACTCACGTAATTCCCGCGAACGTGGGAACGGTCGGCGATGCCGCGTATACCGACGGTGCATTCACGTCCACGGACGCAACGCCGACATACGTGCGTTGGGTGAACGACGCCAAATATCAAAAGCTGATATTGGACAATCTCACGCTTACCGACAGCGACGGCAATACCTGGAAAAACGGTACTTCCAATGCGCTCGACTCGAATCCGTATATAACGATTGAGTATACGGCGAATCAAAACAAACTCGCTTCGGACTATATCAATTATAAGCGCGGCGAGCTTACATATTCCGACGGTACGAACGTAAATAAGACGTTCACTACGAACATCAACTTCAGCCAGAGTTCTCCGTCCAGTCCCTATTTGGAGGACAGATACGGCTTTAAGATTTCGCGTAAAGACGACAGCGCGCGCTATACCGGTTTGCTTCGTCTCACTGCGGAAGTTAAGACAAGCAGTTCCACAGCAAAAGTCGAAACGGCTTTTGTAGACATAGAACTCGGCAATTCCGCCCCCGGTTTCACGTATTCGGCTTCCAAACAGATTGTCGAAGTCGATACGGGCAGAAGCGCCGACGGTCGCGATATAGGATTGACGATGGCGAACGCCGACGGCGGCGCTCCCGGCGCTTATGTTGCGTTCTCGCGTGCTGGCGCCGCGACGTTCCCGCAAGGCGCTGCTTATACTTATTCGTTGCCGTTCACCGATAAAGACAGCACTGACGTCATGATGTTCTATATGCCTACGGCGACTAACGGAGTTATAGGCGGCGACGCAGGCTCTCTCACCCAAGCGGAGCGCGAATATCTCGTTGCCAATTCCGTATCGAGCGACAGCTTAACGAGTTATTTGCGCATAGTTACCGATTTGCAGGCAACCGAAGAATATATGCGCACTTATACTCCTAACCCCGGTTACGAAAACTTCTTCTCCGTGTCAAATACAAAAGGCTCGACGCGGACACTGCAAATAATACCCAAAGCCAAGACGTCGCTAAATATTCCGGTAAAGCAAAACGGAGAAAGCGATACCGATTACAACGCGAGGTACAATACTTATCTTACGTCAAACAATCTCGAAGAGGACTCTCACGGTATTTATTATCCGTTCAGAGTGCTTGCTTACGACAGTTGCAACGGTTCGGGCTTTACAGAGGGCAAATGGGTACTTGTCTTAATTAAGGTTCACATTTCCAACAGCCCGATAACTTCCAATTCCGTGAGCGAAACAAAACTCACAAAGGGCGTTGCGTCCACGCTTGACGTTTCCACGCTCATAAACGACAACGACATTCCTCTTATCGGAGGAAAATACACTACTGAAGTCGACCAGTGGACCGATTTACCGCACGACGAAAACAGCAACAAAGTATCCGAAAACGCCGTGCTCGCAAGGGATATCTTGGTAATGCCGCTCGATGCCGACGGCAACGTCGTGTTTACGGCGACTGACGCCAACGGAAGAACGGTTGAAAAGGATGCGTTGCCGATAACCGTTACGGTCGATTCCGTTTCTCCCACGACGCTTGTATTTAACGCTACGAGCGCGTTCAAGACCAAGTATAACCTGACTTTCACGTTCAAGGATTCGGCTCTTCCCGAACCTTCGCAAACGACGGTAACCGTTCCGTTTGCTTATTCCAACGAAGCGCCGACCGAGCATGTCGATACTTACGGCGGCTCCACTCTCAATATTACGATGAGAACGGGCGACAGCTTTACCGTCAATGCCGCGGACGTAAACGGTTTTGCCGCGGATAGAAAAGGACAGTTCGTTTCGCCTACGTATTTTGACGCGATAAGCGGAAGTTACACGCAAGAAACGGCGAGTGATTTGAGAGATAAGTTCGCTCCGTTTATCGGCGGGTACGACGAAGACGAGGCGGCGGCGCGCGACCATATGCTCGGCGACCTCATTATTGCAAACGACGACGCGCCCAGCACCGTCAGGTTCTTGGAAAACGGCACGGGCATGACGGACGAAAATCTCCGCAATTTGATATTCGTTGATTTCTCCAATAAAATACGCAACGAGAATGACAGTTCGATGAATCCCGTAACGGTAACCGTAACGGCGAACGGAGTCGTTACCAACGCGCCGCTTCGAATTTCGATGATTGACAGCGAGGGACAGAACCACCTTACCGAACTGATAATCTACATTACCGTACAGTCCACCGCGCCCGTAGTAAAAGACGAACTTCCGGATAACATGACAAAGCGCGTTGTTTCCGAGGGCGGCGAACAAAAGACCGTTTACGACGTCAGTCTCAAATACGGCGGCGCGCCGTTCGAGTATGAGTTCGAGCAATTCATGCACGACGCGGATTACGGCGACAGCGACGGTTTTGTCGCGCCGGCTATTTACGACGGGTTACAGTACAAGATAACCAATTCCGCCGGTCTTGCCGATATGGTTATTTCCCCGGTGAGCGTTTCGACAACGAGCGGGCTTGACCGAGGCAACAGCATACGTATCGAGGCTACGGACTATATACCCGTGAAAGGCGAATATACAGATGTAACGTTCCGCGTAACCGACGAGCACGGCATGCAGTCCGAAGAGGTAATACTCAGAATTTCGATTGAACCTGAAGAAATGCGTACCGTGTCTACGCCGGCGGCTCCCGCCGATATTACGGTGCAGAGCTACTTGCAGTATGCGAATAATCCGGTAAAGCAAGTGTTTAATCTTGTTTCGGACGGCAGAGACGCGCAGTTCATATCGGATAGCGACGCGAGCGCGCCGTCGGCAAGCTACGACGTATCAATTTACGCGATGCTTCAAAAGAAAGACGACGGTTCTATCGGCGTAATTCGCAGACTTACGGAACTCACCGGAGAGGTTAAAGACAACGCGCTGCTTGTCAACGTAAGGGCTGGCGTAGGCGAATCCAATCTCGAAAGCGACATTTATAAATACGTCAAAAAATTCTTCGAGCTTACTTTGTCGACCGACGGCAAGACGCTTACGCTTGTTCCCAACGCCGCAAATATCAATACGAACGGCGCGCTCAACAGCATTGCGTTGTATATCGAGGTCGGCAAGCGTTACAAGTCCGATGCCGCAACTGTTATGGATACTGTCGGCGAGGTGCTGACAAACGTTACGGTAGCCAATTCCAAGCCCGAGGCTACGAAGAGCGACGGACTCAATTACGGTTATCCGCTTAAAGACGGCTCGGAAGAATTGCGTAACGAGAACTTCTTGGAGTTCAGCGGCTATGCCGGCGATTCGCTTACCTGGGACCTTTGCAATCCCGACGACGAAACAATAGGCTTGTTCCGCGATTACGATATGACGCGCAATAAGAGCGGCAACGAAAAACTCGTGTTCGTCGCGGCTCGGCTCGGCAGCGGTGCGGCGGTACCTAATAATGAGAACATATTCGAGGATAACACCAAGCCCAACGACCCCGTTTTGTCGGTAACGAGCAGTGAAGAAAAGGGCACGCTCACTATCAAGATTAACCGTAAAGTGAAAGACGGTACGAATCCTAAGACAGTCATTCCCGTAGATATTTACGTTGCGGACAGATACACCAAAAAGAACTATGACGACAAAAACGCCACTCTTGCCGACTGCGCAAAAACGACGATAATGGTAACCGTCATGAACAGTGCGCCTCAGTTCAAAGAGGTGGACGACATTGCGGTAAACCGTTATACGCTTTCTTACGACGCGCAGAACGGATACGAGATGTTCTTGACTCTTTCAAAAGATAAGTCTTTGACAGTCAACGTAAAAGACATAATTTCCGATACGGATATAGATTTCGATAAGTACACGCTTGTCAATACCGATATGCCGTGCATCATGGAAAAATCTTCGGACGAACCCGGCTCAATTAACGATGCCAACAATGCCGAGCTGTTCAAATACTTTACCGTAAGCGGCAATAACGATTACGGTTACAGAACGGTCAAAAGCATCACGTTCAAGGGTGTATCGACAGACCGCGGCGCGACCACGACGTGTTACATGATGCTTGCGGACAGTTCGTCTGTAAGGACGAGTAAGCTTACAATACACCTTACCGTGGGCAACATCGCGCCTAAGCAAAAGGCCGAAGAAGTTCGCGCCATTACGGTTATGGGTATTCCTCTCGGCTCCGAAAACTTGAATGCGAGCATCCAATCGGGTAAGAACAACGTCGTATATTATGTAACCGACGAAAATCCCAAAGATGCCATTGACGTGGCTACGGGATACGACCCCGATGCGACGGAGAAAAAGTCTTATTCCTACGTATATATCGACAGTTTTAACGTTTATTCTACCGAAACGGCGGATTCTTCCAATATGCCCGTTATATACGGTCCCGGCAAGACGACTACCGAAGAGGATAAGATAACAGGTGAGACGACTACGATTGAAGCCACTACGGTTTGCGATATCACCTGGGCTGACGAGTACACGCACCAGACGTTTGCCATAACGCTTAAACCGGGAGTATACGGCACGCAGCGCATAGACCTTCGTTGCTACGACGGCGGCTTTATGGACGGCGAAGCGGCGAGAATAAGCGACGCCGAGTCGGTGCTCGTCGAGCTTGTAATCACGGTTGCCTGCCCCGTGGAGGACTCCGATTTGGAGGTTGTTGAAATAGCCGAAAGCGTTTCGCGCAAGATAACGCCCGAAATGTTGCTCAATACCGACGACGAGCCGCGCCGTGCGGAAGGCTATAAGATTACGGGAATTACTGCGGAAGGCAATCTGCGTGTTTTAGAGCCTGCGGCAACGCAGTCGTCTGCGACAGTATCCGCAGCCGCAGAAGGCGAGTTATGGCGCGTACAGGCTTTGCGTCGTGGCGGCGCTTCCGACAAGATTACGGTAACGTTCGACGTCGGCGGAATAACCCGTACCAATATCTTCAACGTCTTCGTAACGGAAAACAACGCGCCCGAGCCTATAATCAAGGCTATCAAGTTTACCAAGAGCGAGTTGCGTGACGGCAATATAGTAACTATTTCTCCCGAAAAATGGTTCGTCGACGAGGACGAGGACGACGTAGTGCGGTTTGTCTCGCCTGTCAAGGTATCGTCGTCTCAGTACGCCGATGCGTTCCTGCACGAAAATACCAACACGATAGACCTCAAATTCAAATACAGAGGCGTTACCAAAATAACCGTTACGGTATCCGACGCCACAAATAAACTTTACACCTATGACCTTACCGTCGAATGTACGGATATGCCGGAACCCGGTTGGTTTACTACGTTTATCAGCGATATCGAAGCGCACCCTGTGCGTTGGGGACTTATCTTCGGCGGAATACTGCTGTTCATTATCTTCCTCATCATACTCATCGTGATTCTTCACAAGCGCAGAAAAATGCGCCGCGAGATTGAGGCACTCCTTAATTCCGAAGCGGAGCTGAACGAGGAAATGATGCGCCTTTCGGGCGGAGCGGGAGCTACAATGTACCAGTCGTACGGCTATCTACCTCCGACGTCTCAAACGTTTAACGACCCGGGGCTTATGCTCGGAAGTTCCTCTAATAATCCTACTCCCAACAGCTTGCAATTGGGAATGGGTACCGGTCAGAGTACGGGAGTGCAACCCAACAACGGCTATCCGCAGAGCAATCCGCGGTATAACAATATCCCCGTCGACAGCATGCCCGGCTCGGCTCGTTCGGGAATGCCGCCTGTTAACAGCGTGCCCGGCAATATGCCTCCGATAAACAGCGTACCCGGAAGTATGCCGCCGATAAACAGCGTGCCCGGCACGACCATGCCGAATACTGACGACGGGTTCGACCCCGACAGCTTCTAATACTCCAACTTGAAAACGGAGAGCTTTGCTCTCCGTTTTTCTTTTCGTAATTATCACGCATCTTGTCATTTATCTGTGTTTGCCGCATCATGCAAACACGAATTGTTATGCCGCACAATTTATGCGAGAGTGCTAATACTTCCGTTGTAATTAAAATGTACGGCTCATACGCAACGCTTACATGCGCGTATCTCGCACTCGGTAAATAATTCAATCAAAAAATCCGTAAAATTTGCGCGCCGTCGATATATCGTCGAGATATTTAATAGTTTCGGGGAATACGGGTTCTCCGTTTAAAAACTTGCGTGCGTTTACTTCGCCTGCATTGTACGCCATTAGCGCCGCTTTCGTGTCGCCGTTGAAATTATCAATCAGCCGAGATAAGTAGTAACAGCCGCAACGCAGATTGTCGCGTGCGGAATACGGATTTGCGTTTCGAATATAAAGCTCGGTTGCGCATTCCGCAAAAGTGTTTGGCATCAACTGCATTAAACCTTTCGCGCCTTTGTTTGATTTTGCGTTTTTGTCGAATTTACTTTCCGCCCAAACTACCGAGCGTACGAGTGTGCGGTCGAGTCCGAATTCGTCCGCCGCGCCGTTTAGCTCGGTTGCGTACTTATTGGGAAACACGGCGCAAACCGCGACTGCGCCGATAATCAGCACAGCCGCTACCGCCGCCGCAATAACGACGCTTATTTTTTTGCGCATATGTTTGCGCTCGGAATTACTCGCCATACCGTAATTATATGTATAACGGTGTAAATCTATCCTTTGCGCCGTTTAAACAAAGCGTCGAAAAGTTCGACGACTTCCGCTTCGAATTCGGTTTTATCGACATCAGACGGAATACAGAAATCGGATAGCGTAGCGCGAACGGCATCGGGCGTTTGCATGTTTGTCATGCGCGTAGCTTCATCTATCGACATCGCGTCGCGTTCCGCCAGCCGTCTAATGCGAAGTTGCTTGGGGCATACGACGCATACGACCGCATCGCACAGCGATGACAGCGCAGTCTCGAACAACAGCGGCGCGGAGAGCACGACGGGTGGCGTTGTGCCAGATAGGATAGCTTTTATGCGTTCGTATATGAGCGGGTGAGTGTAGCCGTCGAGCGTTTTACGCGCGCTGTCGTCGACGCATATCAGTCGACGCAACGCTTTGCGGTCGAGTGTGCCGTCGGCGGATTTTGCGGCGGGAAAAAGTTCGATGAGGCGTTGTTCGCATGGCGTCCCGTTTGCGGTAAGCTCGCGCGAAATCTCATCGGCGTCGACAACCGTATAGCCCGCGCGACGCAGTGCGTCGGTTGCCGCAGTCTTGCCTGATGCTATACCGCCTGTAAGTCCTATTATGCGAAAGTCGCGGTTAATCGCGGCAATTTCGCGTTGGTTGCGTGTAAATTTCATAGCGCGTTATACTATTTACATTCCATCCAGTTTTTTCCGACAGATATTTCGACGTCGAGCGGCACGGACAGCGAGACGGCGTTTTCCATTTCGGTTTTCAGAATTGTCTTGACTTCTTCGAGTTCGTCGGTTGTCGCGTCTACCACAAGCTCGTCGTGAACTTGCAGGATAAGTTTTGACTTCATGTTTTCGAGCCTATGCCCGACGTTTACCATAGCTATTTTGATAATATCGGCGGCGGTGCCTTGGAGCGGCGTGTTCATGGCAATGCGTTCTCCGAACTTGCGCATTTGATATTTTGCCGAAGTAAGCTCGGGAATTGCGCGTCGTCTTCCGAACGCCGTTTCCGCATATCCGCGGCTTTTCGCGAGTTCTATAAGTCCGTCGAGATAGTTTTTAACGGTAGGGAAGCGCTCGAAATAGCGTTTGATGTATTGGTCTGCTTTCTTTGCAGAGATATGAATATTACGGCCAAGCCCGAAATTGCTTATGCCGTAAACGATGCCGAAATTGACCGCTTTCGCGTCGCGGCGCATGGCGGGAGTAACTTCGTCGGTCGGCACGCCGAATACTTCTGCGGCGGTCGAGCGGTGAATGTCGGCGCCCGTGACAAATGCTTCCGTCATTTTGGGGTCGCCCGAAAAATGTGCGAGGAGTTTTAACTCGATTTGGCTGTAATCTGCATCGACCAGGACGTTGCCGTCGCGCGGAACGAAAATCGAGCGCAGTATGCGTCCTTCGTCGGAACGCGTCGGGATGTTTTGTAGGTTCGGGTCGGTAGACGACAGTCGCCCCGTCGCGGTGGACATTTGGTTGAACGACGTATGAACGGTAAAATCGGAACGCAAAGCCTTTCTTATTCCGTCGATAAATGTCGATTTGATTTTAGAGTTAAATCTGTATTTGAGAATTTCGTCTACGATTTCGTACTCTTCGGCAAGCGGTTGCAAAATTTCTGCTTTTGTCGAGTACGGCGGTTTGCCGACGTACGGAATTTTAAGGTCGTCGAACAGCGCTGTCGCGAGTTGTTTGGGCGAATTGAGGTTAATGTCTTTGCCGTAAATTTCGCGTATTCGCTCTGCGCTCGCCGCTTCCAAAGAAGAAAAGTGCGCGTCTATTTCGTCGAGCTTGTTTCGGTCGACAGTGAAGCCGACGGTTTCCATATCGAACAATACGCGCAACAGCGGAAGTTCGATATCCGAATACAGCGTCAGCATATTGCGCTCGGAAAGCGCGTTTTTGCATTCGTTGCAGTCTGCAAAAAGTTCGGCGGCGTTAGTCGGCGTGAGCCGGTATTCGAGAAGATACCCCATGAGCGCAACGTCGTCGGCATCGTCGATTTCGTGAGGCGAAACCGTATGCAACAATGATTTGAGGTCGAAAGCCAATATATGCCGCTTGAAAAGCGGTGCTATCGTGTCCACGCAAGCGTCGGCGGTAAATGCCGAAAGCAGATTATCCGTTACGGGCGCAAAGTAGTCGGTCAGTCCGTCAAACGCCAAGTGCAACCCGTCTTGCGTCATCATTACGGCGACGTTTGCGCCTGCTTTTTGCACAAGCGCGGCAAGTTCCGCTTGGCTTTCGAGTTTAACTGTTTGCGTATGCTTGTCGCGGGTGATTGCGGCAGCGTTATCGCTTTCGAAAATATCGTTGCGGCGCAATAGCGTTTTAAATTCGTATCTGCTCATCGCGTTCCGTGCGGCGAACGGAAAAGGAAAGCGCAGTTCGCATGTTTCGAGTTCGAAGTCCATCGGAACGTCGCAGTCGATAGTGGCGAGACGATACGACAGATATGCGTCCTCCTTACCGTTTACGAGTTTGTCATGCCTTGCTCCGTTTATGTCGTCGATATTTTTGTAAATGCCGTCGAGCGACCCGTATTTGGCAATCAGTTCTTTTGCCGACTTGTCGCCGATGCCCGCAACGCCCGGGATATTATCCGAACTGTCTCCCGCGAGCGCCTTGAAATCTATTACGCGGTCGGACGGCACGCCGAAAATATTCGGTACTTCCGTAGGCGAAACGTCCTCGATGTCGGTAATTCCGCGCTTTGTCAATAGCACGTGCGTTGTGTCGGAAACGAGTTGAAGACTGTCTCTGTCGCTCGTAACGACGTAAGTAAAAACGCCGGAACGCTTTGCTATCGTGCCGATAACGTCGTCCGCCTCATATCCTGCCAACTCGAAACGCTTGATTCCCAAAACGTCGAGAAGCGCTTTCATGCCGTCTATCTGCGCGGCAAGGGCGTCGGGCATGGGTTTTCGCGTAGCTTTGTATGCGTCGGACATTTTGTGTCTGAACGTAGGCGCGTGCACGTCGAAAGCGGCGGCGATATATTTCGGCTTGTATTCTTCTATCAGTTTGGTAAGCATTACGGTAAAGCCGTACATCGCACCGACAGGTTCGCCGCGCGACGTAACAAGCCCCGTCATGGCGTAGAACGCGCGGTTTAAGAGCGAGTTGGAATCTATAATTATAAGACTGTCTTTTTCCATACCGTAATTATACACCATTTCCGAAAAGAATACAAGGTATTTGTCCGATAAAGAAATCCGTAATTGCGGAAACTAAAAAGCAAAATAGAAAATCACACTTCAAACGGTTGACAACCGAAGTAAGATTTGATATTATATTTTACGGTTCGAGGCTGTGGGGATATAGCTCAGTTGGTAGAGCGCCTGCTTTGCAAGCAGGATGTCAGCGGTTCGAGTCCGCTTATCTCCACCAACATTTCCTTACATAAACGGCGCGTTCGACAGTCGGGCAACGCAATGACAGGTGCAACCCGAAACGAATAAAACCGAATAAAGCAAATAAAGGAATGTAGCTCAGCTGTCGGGCAACGCAATGATATGTGCAACCCGAAATGAATAAAACCGAATAAACTCAAATAAAGGAATGTAGCTCAGCTGTCGGGCAACGCAATGATATGTGCAACCCGAAACGAATAAAACCGAATAAACTCAAATAAAGGAATGTAGCTCAGCAGGTTAGAGCACCACCCTGATAAGGTGGGGGTCGGTGGTTCGAGTCCACTCATTCCTACCAAACGACCCTTTTCGGGTCGTTTTTGTATGAGCGTAAATTGGCTCTGCAGTCGGGCGTACTTATTACGCAATAACCGTGAAGCGATTTATAAGTCATGGTCGGCGGTAACTCGCATAATGCCGCGTAAGCGGCAACCGCCGCAAGAGGCGGCGGCGCACCGCGGTGCGATTATGCTCGTGAATGCCGCGCCGAAAATGCCCTTGCAAGCAAGCATTTTCGGCTTGCATATTACGAGTCCGCTCATTCCTACCAAACGACCAGAAAAAAGGGGGGGGGTACCGTATTCTTGATATATGCGCGTTTTTGTGTTATACTGTATCAAACAACGGAGGCGGCAATGAAAATTACCTGTATAAACGGAAGTGCGCGCAACAACGGCAGTTGTAATTATTTGCTGGATAGTTTTATCGGCGGAATAACGGGCGACAGCGTCGACACAGTGAAATATTGCGTCGGCGATGCCGATTTGCATTTTTGCAAGGGCTGTAAAAAATGTTATTTCGACGGCAAATGCGTTCAATCGGACGACGCGAAAAAAATCATCGATGATATTCTGACTGCGGACATAGTTGTTATTGCCGCGCCGTCGTATTGGGCGGATGTTCCCGCGCAACTCAAAACGTTGTTTGACAGAACAACTCCGTACGGCGATACCAATCCGAACAGAATTTTAACCGCGAGAAAATCCATTAAAGGTATTGCGATAGCCGTTCGCGCGGGCGTAAGGGCGCAGGAAAACGAATTGATATTAAACGCCATAGAACATTACTTCGGGCATTTGGGCATCGACACCGTAAGTCGCATATCGATAACGCAGGTGGATAAACTTAACGATTTGATAGTCAATCACGAAAGTGATATTCGTCAAATCGTCGAATTGGCAAACAAATTATCGCAGAATCCGATTTGTTATCCGCATAAGTAACGACGTAAAACAGGAAAGTAACGCGACGGGATATTTACATACCGTTACGAAAGCAGTATTATGAACACGCATAGAAGCAATTCATTTTGGGCGGGGAGGTTGTCATTATGCAATTTCGGCAAAAGGTTAAAGCAATTAAGAGACGAGAAAGGAATTAGTCAAGCAGAGCTTGCCGAAAAAATTTTCCGTAAGCCGCAGCGCCGTTGCCGCTGTCGCAATATCCATTCCTAAAAAGGATTCTACGTGGAACTATATGCCCGCCACCGTTTTGATATCCGCCGAATAGCAATTGAATTTAAATCGCTCAATCGAATACCCGTCGGTCGATGGGTATTTTAGCTTTAAAGCGTATTTATATATTTGCCGTTGTGCAATATATACAGTATGTATGGAAATGCGCGCATAAAAAAGCGGTTGATTTGTATGGTGATAGCTATTGCGCTTATTTCGGCAGCGGCTTTGCGCGGCGTCTTTTTTTATGCGTCGCATGCGGACGACGAAAATACGGCGTATGACGGAAAGGTCGAACATATATTTACGCATGAACTTATATTCGATACGGCAAAGGCTTTTTCGCCGAAAAACTCCGTGCGCGATTGTTTCGACAAAGACCATTTGACCGCCGCGGAGTTCAAAGCGCTGCTCGGAGAACTGTATAAAAACGGTTATGTGCTGGTGTCGCTCGACAATGTAATAAATGGGAAAATCGCCGTGCCGCGCGGCAAAAAACCGCTCGTCATGTCTTTTGACGATATGACATACGACACGGTAAACAGAGGCTGCGTCGACAAGATAATCATATCCGACGGCAAGCTGTGCGACTACACGAAAAATGCCGAGCCAAAAATATCGCGCGACCGTGAAAACGTTACGATACTCGAAAGCTTTATCGAAGAACACCCCGATTTTTCATGCGACGGAGCACGGGCGACGCTGTGCGTAAACGGATATAACGGTATTTTGGGTTACAGATGTACGCCCGACTGCAACGTGTCCGAACAAAGACAAGCCGAGGACGTTTCGGCGTGCAAGAAACTTGTTGCGGAGTTGAAACGCCTCGGATACGAGTTTGCGTCGCACACCTATTATCACAGATATTTCAAGAGCAGTTCCGCAAGCGCGATAGAAAAAGACTGCGCCGCGTGGCAAAAGTATATTCAGCCGATAGTGGGAGAATCGCGCGTGCTTTGCTATCCCGCAGGCGAGCATAATGCAAAGAGCGAAAAGAACGCGATATTTGGGCGTTACGGCTTCTATGTGTTTTTGTGCGTGGGAGACTATGCCGGCACGGACTATGAACGCGCGAGCAAGGACGCGAAGTATTATTACCGCTTGCCGTTTGACGGCACGGCGCTGAGACTGTACGAAAAGCCGTATGCCCGCATTGCCGACACCCGAGCTATATACGACGAAACTCGGTTTCGTCCGTTCTCGTATAAAGGCTCGTATCACAAATAGACCGCTTATTCATTCGTACGCGGCTTAAATAAAACGTCGCGTACAGAGTATTGTTTTCTGCTGCGGAACGATAGGTCGGATTGACTTAATAATATTTAAATTGCGCATGCTACCCGTGCGAGCCGTTACATATGAAAAACGGAATTAAAGAAAAGACGCAATGCGTCGGAAATAAAATCAAAAGTATGGGCGCGGTGCGTGTTGCGTTGCTTTTGATTTTAGCGGCGGGTACGGTTTGTTCGTTCGTATTTCACGACGATATTTTTGCGGCGGATTCGGTATTCAACAGGGGAATTTCCGATTCGCAATTCGTCAACGGCGCGCTCGCGTTTGTACCCAAGCTGATACAGGCTGTGCGCGTGATAACGATAATTCTCGTCGTCGCAACGGGTTCGCTCGCCGTTATCGGCAGGGTGTTTAATAAAACGCAACGCCAAATAACGGTCGCTCGGTTAATCAACAATATGATAAGAAGCGTCGTTGCCGTAATCCTCGTAATAGCGGTTCTTGCCGTTTTGGGAATAGACACTACCGCCCTAATTACGGGCGCAGGCGTACTGACGCTGGTTGTAGGACTCGGCATGCAAAGCCTTATATCGGACGTGGTTGCGGGGCTGTTTATCGTATTTGAAAACGAGTTCAACGTCGGCGACATAGTTACCATAGACGGATTCCGCGGTACTGTTGTTTCCATCGGAATACGCACTACAAAACTCGAAGCGCTCGGCAATATCAAAATCGTAAACAACAGCGACATACGCGGCGTGCTCAATCAGACGGTCAAGCCGTCTACCGCCAAAGCGCTTATCGATATAGAATACGAACAATCGCTCTCCGAGGTGGAGCGCATTATAAAGTCCGAATTGCCTAAGATACAAGTCGACGGCGTAATCGGCGATATTATATACGACGGAGTGGCGGAATTGGGCGATTCGGGCATAACGCTCCAATTTACAGCGTCTTGCAATGAGGACGATATTTTTTCCGTTCAACGCGAAATGAACAAACGGTTAAAAATGCTGTTCGACGAAAACGGAATAGGCATACCGTATAATCAGCTCGTCGTACATTTGCCGCAACGCTCGGGCGGCGAACCCGTCGCATAGCCGTACATCACGGCTCGCCGATGTCATTGAAAATTATTGTCGCAGTGAAATAACGGAACTGCGACGGCAGAAACGTTTTGTCGGAGTGCGTTATGCGAAAACGGAAAGGACGCAGTAAAATGCGGCGGCGAAAAATATCACGGGCACTGCCGTATAACATCGGTCTGCATGTGTTCCGTCGGAGATTTCTACGTGGCTTTTGTGTGTAATTTTCCATGTTGACAGCGCGGTGAAATTGTAGTATAATTTTTTCGTGAGGATTGATTATGCGTAAATCTTGCAATGCTTTGACGGCGACGGCGGTCGTGTGCGCGCTGTGCGTGTTTCCGCTTTTCGGTTGCGGCGGAGAGTCCGACACTCCGAAACCCGTCGAAACGGACGGCGTTTTCGATTGGCATACCGAACAGCAAGCCGAGTATTTATCGTCGTCCGATTACAATGTTTTGCCGACAGACGTAAACGGCAAAGCGGAAAAAAGCAGACCGCGCCCGCTAACGCTCGAATGGACGGGCGGCGGAGATTGCGAGAGCTATACCGTCGAGGTGTCGCAAAACGACGATTTCTCCGACAGCTTGACGTACAAGACGACGGGGCGCAGTATAGAGCTTTACAATCTTTGCGTCGAATCGGCTTATGCGTGGCGCGTAACGGCAAACGGAAAAAACGGCAAGACCTATACTTCCGAACCGTCGTACTTTTTTACGGCGGGCGTTGCGCCTCGCAATATGTATGTGGACGGCGTTACAAACGTGCGCGACCTCGGCGGTTACCGTGCGGGAGAAACTCGCGTAAAACAAGGTATGATTTATCGTTGCGGCAGACTCAACAAGAGCAAACAGCCCGATGTCGAAATAGAAATAACCGAACGCGGCATTGCGACAATGAAAGGCGAAATGGGCGTGAAAACAGAAGTCGATTTGCGTCGGCCCGACAATAACAACGAAACGGGCGGGATAACGTCGAGTCCGCTCGGCGCGGGCGTAAACTATATCAATATCCCGATGGAATTCGATAGGTCCGACCCCATACTCGGAAATATGCAGGCGGTTATAGACATGTTCGCCGTACTCGGGAATGCAAGCAATTATCCGCTTATTTTCCACTGCGATATAGGCACCGACAGAACGGGGCTTTTCGCATTTTTGATAAACGGGCTTTTGGGCGTTTCCGAAGACGATTTATACCGCGATTACATGTTCTCCAATTTCGGTAATATCGGCGGTAGTCGCAGCGCAAGTTCCATAAAAAATAAGTACGTGAATAATATTAAGGCGTTTGAGGGCGCAACGCTGTCCGAAAAAATCAAAAACTACCTCGTCGTTAAAATAGGCGTCGAAGAGAGCGATATAAACGCGTTGCTCGAAATTATGAGCGCTTGAATCGCCCTCAAACGATTGCTATACTGCGCGTTAAATGGTATAATGAGCGCATAAGAATCAAATCAAAAGGAGCTGATTATGAGTAAGATTTTGGTAGCGTATTTTTCGTGCGGCGGCGATACAAAGCGCGTCGCGGAAGAAGTTGCGGCGGCGTGCGGCGCGGATATATACGAGATTAAGCCCAAAGTTCCGTACACCGAAGCCGACCTCGATTGGAAAGACAAGGACAGCCGTACATCGGTGGAAATGCGCGCGCTTTCCCGTCCCGAAATAGAGGGGAGCGTTCACAATATGGCAAGCTACGACAAAGTGCTTGTCGGGTTCCCCGTCTGGTGGTATATGGCGCCCATGATTGTCAATACGTTTCTCGAAAGCTACGACTTTTCCGGTAAGACAATCGTGCCGTTCGCAACCAGCGGCGGAAGCGATATAATCAAGGCGGAAGCCGTGCTTAAAGCGCGTTGCGCACCCGACACCGAGTGGCTTGACGGAAAGTTGTTAAACGGAGTTTCCGCCGCCGATATAAAGGCGTGGGTGGACAGCCTCGGACTTTGATAGGGAATTAAGTAAACAATTTTAAAAGGACGACCGCAGTAATCGGCCGTCCTTTTAATTAAAATCCTATGCTTTTTATCGCGTCTTTGAGAGTTTTTGCCGATAGCGCGAGCTTGGCGCGCTCTTCGTCGTCGAGGTCGATGTCGAGCACGTCCTCCGCGCCGCAAGAGCCGACGAGCGTCGGCACCGATATATACATGTCGTCAAGCCCGTAATGCCCGTTTACAAGCGTGCTCAGCGGCATAATCGAATGTTCGTCGCGCACAATGCACTCGCATATTCGACGTACTGCCGCGGCTATGCCGTAGTAGGTTGCGCCTTTGCGCGCTATGATTTCGTATGCGGAGTTTTTGACGTCGTTTTCGAGCGTCTTTCTGTTTTCCGCGTGGCGTGTAAAGCCTTTCAGCGAGCAGTAATCAGACAGTTTTACTCCGCTCACATTGGCGCTCGACCACACGGCAAGCTCGCTGTCGCCGTGTTCTCCGACGACGAAAGCGTGTACGCTGCGCGGGTCGACGTTGAGCCGTTTCCCGAGCATAAACCTAAGCCTTGCCGTGTCGAGCACAGTGCCGCTGCCGAAAACCCTGTTGTGCGGATAGCCGGACAGTTTATACGTTACGTAAGACAGTACGTCGACGGGGTTGGAGACCACGAGAATAAAACAGTTTCGGTTGTGCGCGGTAATGCGCGGCACGATTGATTTCAAAATGCCGACATTTTTGTTTATGAGGTCGAGTCTTGTTTCGTTAGGTTTTTGCGCCGCGCCCGCCGCTATAATAACGATGCCGCAGTCCGATATGTCGGCGTAGTCGCCCGCGCGCACTTCAACGGGCGAGATATACGGATTGCAGTGCGACAAATCCATTGCTTCGCCCTCGGCGCGTTCGGCGTCGCGGTCGATTAAAATCATATCTGTGAAGTATCCGCTCTCCATGAGCGCGAATCCTACGGTCGCGCCGACCGCGCCGCAACCTATAACCGCGATTTTACGTAAGTCCATAATAATAGTAAGCGCAAAATAGGTCGGGGTTATGCGACAAATAACGCTTGACAGCGCCGACTGAATTTGATAGAATAAAACTTGATGAATACGTTAGCAAAATTTCAATCGGAGAAGTGTAACCGAGTGGTATACAGTTCTCTTTTTTTAAGGGGGTAAATTGTGCGGGACGCAAAAGCAATGTATTCCGAATGGCTTGAAAAAGCAGAGCTGTGCAAAGCGGAACTTCTGGCGATGAAAGACGACGAAGCTTTCGACGCGTTTTACAGAGATTTGGAGTTCGGCACGGCGGGGCTTCGCGGCGTTATCGGCGCGGGTACGAACAGGCTTAACGTCTATACGATAGGCGGAGTTACGCAAGGACTTTGCGATTATCTTAAAGCGCATGTAAAAAATCCTACGGTTGCGATAAGCTACGATTCGCGCCATTTCTCGGAAGAGTTCGCGCGGCATGCGGCGGCGGTGCTCTCGCATAACGGTATAAAATCGTTTATCACGAAAGAACTTAAACCTACGCCGTATTTGTCGTTTATGACGCGGCATTTTTCGTGCGACGCGGGTATTATGATAACCGCGAGCCACAATCCGGCTAAGTTCAACGGCTATAAAGTTTACGGCAGCGACGGCTGTCAGGTAACGGACGCCGCCGCCGCGGAAATTTTTTCGTATATTCGAAAAGTAGATGTTTTCGACGTTGCGGCAGACGAGTTCGCCTCTGCCGTAAAATCCGGAACAATAGAATTCGTCGATGTTACTCGCGAGTATCTCGACGAGGTATATAAACGTTCGGTCGGCAAGGCGCGCGACGTAAGAATAGCTTACACGCCGTTAAACGGCACTGGTTGCGATATCGTGCCGCAAATGCTCGGCGAACGCGGCTTTAAAGACGTTGTTATCGTCAGCGAGCAGGCGCGTCCCGACGGCGCGTTCCCGACCTGCTCGTACCCCAATCCCGAAAAAGCCGAGGCGTTGAGACTCGCGGTAGAACTCGGTCGGAGAGAGAACTGCGACGTTGTTATCGGCACCGACCCCGATGCCGACAGACTGGGCGCGGCGGTGAGAACCGCGGACGGATACAGGCTCATAACGGGGAACGAGATGGGCGTGCTTTTGATAGATTATATTTTCTCGCACGCGAAAAACCTGCCCGAAAAGCCCGTGGTCGTAAAAACCATCGTAACTACCGACCTTGCCGTCGAAGTGGCGAAAGCCTACGGCGCCGAAGTTCGCGAAGTGCTTACGGGATTTAAGTACATAGGCGAGACCGTCAAAAAACTTGAAGAAAAAGGCGAGGGCGAGCGGTTTGTGTTCGGATACGAAGAGAGCTACGGGTATCTTTCCGGCGCTTATGTGCGCGATAAGGATGCCGTGGTCGCTACAATGCTTGTCGCCGAAATGACCGCCGATTACAAGGCGGCGGGCAAGACGCTTGCCGACGTTCTCGACGGCATATATGACAAATACGGCAGATATTACCACCGCACGGTTTCTTTCACGTACGAGGGTGCGGCGGGTGCGCAAAAGATGCGCGACGTTCTCGGCGCAATACGCAATAACCCGCCTGCCGACATCGACGGCTCGAAAGTGGTAAAATCAATAGATTATCTTACGCAGACGGAGTTTGATTTGCCCCGAGCGGACGTACTCTCGTTCAAGGCGGAGGACGGAAGCAAACTCATCGTCCGTCCGTCGGGAACGGAACCTCTTATCAAAGTGTACATCACTGCGGCGCGCGGCGGAGAAAAGCGCATAGACGCAATACTCGCCCAAGCCGAAAAATTTATGAAATAAAGTCGGCTGTTACCGACTTACGGGAGTGTGCCATGACGTGCTCTAAAAGCGAATTATTGGAATACGTAAAAGAAAACGATGTCAAGTTCGTAAAACTGACGTTTTGCGATTTGCTCGGGCGGCAGCGCAATATATCCGTGTTAAGCTCTCAGCTCGAAGACGCGTACGAACGGGGCGTTTCAATCGACAGTTCCGCAGTTACGGGCGTGGGCGGCGTAGACTTGAAATTGATGCCCGTATCGTCGCTGTTATCCGATTTGCCGTGGAGACCGCATTCCGGCAAGGTGGTCAGCGTGTTTTGCAGGCTTGCCAATATCGACCGCACGCCGTATGCGTGCGACCCCATGGCGCTTCTCGAACGTCAGGTCAAGAAACTGAAAGACCTCGGGTTCACCGCCGAGGTCGCGACCGAGTGCGAGTTTTATGTATTTAAAGAAACGGAGCAGTCGCTCGAACCGATTGACGGCGCCGATTACTGCGCGTGTTCGCCGTTCGATAAGTGCGAGAGCCTGCGCCGCGACGTTATACTCAGTCTCGAAGACATGGGGCTTAAACCCATATCGTCGCACCACGAGCGCGGTTGCGGTCAGAACGAGATAGATTTCGAAAGCGCGGACCCGCTTTCGGCGGCGCGCAACTTCGTCATGTTTAAAGCGGCGGTTAAAAACGTGTGCGCAATGAACGGCGTGCATGCGTCGTTCCAACCCAAGCCCATGAGCGACCAGCCGGGCAGCGGACTTCATCTTTCCATTACGCTTTCGGGCAAAGATAAAGAAAAGGCGACGCGCGCTTTTGCCGAGGGTGTTTTGAGACGTTGCAGGGAGATTTCGTGCTTTTCCAACCCCACGCTAAACAGCTATAAGCGGTTGGGCAAGTCGTACAGAATATCGTACGATAACATGCGCGGTTATGCAATGCGCATATTCGGCGACAACAACGAGATAATACAACTGCGCACGCCCGACTCGTCGTGCAATATCTTTGCGGTGCTCGCTCTTGTCTTTGCGGCGGGGCGCGAGGGCATAGAGAATAAATTGGAACTTCGGGAGCAGGGTGCGGGCGAAGAGTATTTGTTCGGCAACATTCAGGACGCGATAGCTTTTGCGCGTAAGAGCGAGTGGCTTCACGAAAATTTCCCCGAGCAGCTCGAAAACGTGCTCGATTCTCTTTCGCACCGTTGCAGTTCCGCGCTCGGATTGAAAACGGACCTCGAATTTTTCAAGTTCTATTCGGACATTTAGATTCGCGAGGGAAAGAGTTTGGAAGCGTTAATCGTCGCAAGCACCATAAAACAGCAGCACTCTCTGTCGGAGGTACTGCATGCCGTCAAGATAGACGGTGTTGTGTGCTCGTCCGCCGCAGAGGCGCGGCGCGCGACGCTTTGCCGTTCGTTCGATATGTTCGTGGTTAACGGGGGACTTCCCGACGAGCAGGGCAACGAGCTTGCCCGCTTTATAGCGGATACGTGCGATTGCGGCGGAGTGTATATCGACGACTTCGCCGAGGTCGATATGTTTTCGGAGGATTTGGCAGGGGTAGGCGTGCTTACGCTCGTGCGCCCCATCACCAAAACCGCGCTTGCCGAAGCGGTCAATCTGATTTCGGTAGCAAACGCGCGGGTGCGCGCGCTTAAAGCAAAGAATAACGAGCTTATGGGCAAGATTGACGATATGAAGTTTATCATGCGCGCCAAAATCGTGCTCATGCGTTCGCTCGGCTATACGGAAGAGCAGGCGCACCGATATATAGAAAAGAAGTCGATGGACATGCGCGTATCGCGGCGAAGGGTCGCGATGGACATTCTCAAAACTTACGAGGCTTACTGAATAATGTACGACAAACTTCACGAAGAATGCGGCGTGTTCGGGATAATATCGCCAAAGCCCGTACAGACGGTTCCGCTTACGGCTACCGCGCTTCTCGCGTTGCAGCACCGCGGTCAAGAGAGCGCGGGAATAGCTACTTTCGTAGACGGCACGCTTAAATGCAAAAAGGGTATGGGACTGGTGTCGGAGATTTTTTCGCACGATTACCTCAACTTCGTCGCCAATACGAAAATAGCAGTCGGACACGTCAGGTATTCTACGACAGGCTCGTGCAATATCGAAAACGCACAGCCCATAGAAACGGTGCACAGCAAAGTTTCGCTTGCGCTCGCCCACAACGGCAATCTTACCAATTCCGCGCAGATACGGCGCGAACTTGTGCAGTCGGGCATGGTCATGCACACGTCAAACGATACCGAGATATTGAATATCCTTATCGTTCGCAATATTATAAAAACCAACGACCTCGAAAAAGCGATAATAGACGCGATGAACTTTGTCGAGGGCGCGTTTTCCATAGTTATCGCCACAAAGGACAAGCTGATTGCCGTGCGCGACCGAAACGGTTTCCGTCCGCTTTGTATAGGAAAGCTGGGTGAATCGGTCGTGTTCGCATCGGAAAGTTGCGCGCTCGACGCGCTCGGCGCCGAGTTCGTTCGCGACGTCAAGCCCAGCGAACTCGTAAGTTGCGATATCAAAGGCAACATGACGAGTTATATGCTCGACCGCGCGTCCCAAAGCGGATTGTGTTCGTTCGAGTTTATATACTTCGCCCGTCCCGATTCGGTGATTGACGGCATAAGCGTGTACGACGCGCGCGTAAAAATGGGACGTGCGCTGTACCGTCAAAAACCGACCGAAGCGGATTACGTGTGCGGAGTGCCCGACTCGGGTTTGCAGGCGGCAATGGGGTACTCGCTCGAATCGGGCATACCGATGGCGCCCGCGTTCGTCAAGAACAAGTACGTAGGCAGAAGTTTTATTCTGCCCGACCAGCTGTCGCGCGAGCTTGCCGTAAATACCAAGCTCAATCCGATAAAAGCGACCGTCGAGGGCAAGCGTATAATCCTAATCGACGATTCGATAGTTCGTTCGACGACGAGCACGCGCATTATAAAAATGCTGCGCCGCGCGGGCGCGAAGGAAGTATGCGCATCAGTTCGCCGCCGTTTAAGTACGAATGTCATTTCGGCGTCGACATCGACAGCAGAGAAAATCTCGTTGCAAACCATCACGATGTAGACGGCATTTGCAAGTTGATTGGCGCGGACAGTCTCGAATATCTGTCGCTTGAAAATCTTCGCGCAATCTCGCCGTCGACGTCGTTCTGTACGGGGTGCTTTACGGGCGATTATCCCGCGCCCGTGTCGCAGACCCTGAAAAACACCTTCGATTAGACGGCGTAGTCCTCGCCGTATGACGATTGCGTGTGCGGCTGGGTATATGGCGGTTCTGCGCTCTTGCGCGTTTTCGGACAACGGCGCGGTAAAATATAAGGCGCGCAAGCGAAACTGTCTGCGGCCGCGCGCATACGCTCACATGCAAAACTACGCGCGCAAAGCGATTGGAAACACGGTACATACAAAAACACTCGACAAGGAGAATGTTCTATAAGACATGAAACGATACCTTATAATGAAAGACGGAACCGTTTACACGGGCGAGGCGATAGGCGCGAGCGGAACGGTCATGGGCGAAGCGGTGTTTACGACCGCTATGTGCGGATATTTGATGACGCTGACAGACCCGAGCTATTACGGTCAGATAGTGGCGCACACATTTCCGCTCATAGGCAATTACGGCGCGATAGCGGTGGATGCTGAAAGCGAAAAACCGTATTTGTCGGGATACATAGTGCGCGAGCTTTGCGAGCACGGTTCCAACTACCGCAAGCAGGAAGAACTTGACGAGTTTTTAAAGCGCAACAATATAGTCGGCATTGCCGGCATAGACACGCGCGCGCTGACGCGCAAGATACGCTCGTCGGGCGTCATGAACGCCATGATAACCGACGACGCGAAAAATCTGCCGGCGAAGCTCGCCGAGCTTAAAAAGTTCAAAATATCAAATGCGGTAGAACATACGTCGTGTGCGCGCCCGCAAAAGCTCAACGAGAACGGCAAGTATACTGTCGTACTTTACGACTTCGGCGCAAAAAACAATATCGAGCGCATGTTGATAAAAAACGATTGCACGGTAGTGCGCGTGCCGTATAACACGACGGCGGAAGAAGCGCTCGCTTATCGTCCCGACGGAATAATGCTGAGCAACGGCGGCGGCGACCCCAAGGACAACGTCGCGGTTATAGAAGAGCTTAAAAAACTGATAGACAGCGACGTGCCCATGTTCGGTATTTGTCTCGGGCATCAGCTTTTGGCGCTCGCGCACGGGTTTGAAACCGTCAAACTCAAATACGGACACCGCGGCGCAAACCAGCCGGTCAAAGACGTCGTTACGGGCAGGACGTTTATAACAAGCCAGAACCACGGTTATGCGGTTAAGCCCGACAGTGTAGACCCCGAAGTCGCTTCGGTGCGTTTTACAAACGCCAACGACAAGACGGTTGAAGGCGTGGACTACAACAGCGGACGAATATTTACCGTTCAGTTTCACCCCGAAGCGTGCGGCGGACCTAAGGATACCGAATACATTTTCGGTCGTTTCGTAGACATCATGGAGAAATATCATGCCGAGAGATAAAAGTATCAAGAAAGTATTGGTATTCGGGTCGGGACATATAACAATAGGTCAGGCGGCGGAGTTCGACTATGCGGGAACGCAGGCGTGCAGAACGCTCAAAAGCCGCAAGGTCGAGGTTGTACTCGTCAATTCCAACCCCGCTACAATCATGACTGACAAGGCAATGGCGGACGCTATTTACATAGAGCCGTTGACCGTGCCGACGTTAGAGCGTATAATTGCGCTCGAAAAACCCGACAGCATACTCCCCGGACTCGGCGGACAGACGGGGCTTACGCTCTCGATGGAACTTGCCAAGTCGGGATTTTTGGAAAAACACGGAGTGAGACTGCTCGGCGTTCGTCCCGACACGATAGATAAGGCGGAGGACCGCGAGCTGTTTAAAGAGGCGATGCTCGAAATCGGTCAGCCGTGCGTGCCTTCCGACGTAGTTACGGACGAGCAGGCGGCTGTCGATTTTGCCGAGACGATAGGGTATCCCGTGATTGTGCGTCCCGCGTTTACGCTGGGCGGCGCGGGCGGCGGTATAGCCGAAAACGAGAACGAACTGCGCGAAATAGTGCGCGGCGGTCTCGAACTTTCGCCCATACATCAGGCGCTGATAGAAAAGAGCATTTACGGCTGGAAGGAGATAGAGTTCGAGGTCATGCGCGACTCGGCGGGCAACGTCATTTGCGTATGCTCGATGGAAAACCTCGACCCCGTAGGTATACATACGGGCGACAGCATAGTCGTAGCGCCCACAATGACGCTTTCCGATAAGGATTTTCAGATGTTGCGCTCCGCTGCGCTCGACATCATTACGCACCTTAAAATAGAGGGCGGTTGCAACTGTCAATTCGCGCTCGACCCCCATTCGTCCGAATACGCCGTTATCGAGGTAAATCCGCGCTTGTCGCGTTCTTCGGCGCTCGCGAGTAAAGCTACGGGTTATCCGATTGCCAAGGTGGCTACGCTTATCGCGCTCGGCTATACGCTCGACGAGATTCAGAACGCCGTAACAGGCAAGACGTGCGCGTGTTTCGAACCTGCCATAGATTACTGTGTGGTAAAACTTCCCAAGTGGCCGTTCGATAAGTTCGTGTACGCAAAGCGCACGCTTGGCACGCAGATGAAAGCTACCGGCGAAGTTATGTCCATTGCGCCGTATTTCGAGGCGGCGTTGTTAAAGGCGGTGCGCGGTGCGCTCGGGCTTTCTACGCTCGAAAATCCGCATTTTGCAGACTGTTCGGACTCCGAGATAGAGCAAATGCTCATGCCTGCCACGGACTTCCGTCTGTTCATACTGTACGAAGCGATAAAACGCGGTATACCGCTCGAACGCATTTACGAAAAGACGTATATCGACATGTGGTTCCTCGATAAGATTAAGAACTTAGTCGATTACGAAAACTCGATAAGAAATACCGAGCTTGGCGCGGAAACATATCTCAAAGGCAAAAAACTCGGTTATCCCGATAAAGCGCTCGAAAAAATATCGGGACACAAACTCAAACATCATCGCCGCGCCGTGTTTAAAACGGTAGATACCTGCGCCGCCGAGTTTAAGGCAGAGACGCCGTACTTCTACTCGACTTACGACGACGAGAACGAGGCGAAAGAGTATATCGGCGACAAGAACAGCAAAGCGAAACGCGTCATAGTTTTCGGTTCGGGGCCCATACGTATAGGACAGGGCATAGAGTTCGATTACGCGTCGGTACACTGTGTTTGGGAACTTAAAGAACTCGGATACGATGTGGCTATTGTCAACAACAATCCCGAAACGGTTTCTACCGATTTCGATACCGCGGACAGACTGTATTTCGAGCCGCTTACCGACGAAGACGTTGACAACGTAATAGCGACCGAAAAACCGTACGGCGTCGTCGTTGCATTCGGCGGACAGACCGCAATCAAGCTGACAAAGCATTTATCCGAAAAAGGCGTGCGCATACTCGGCACTCCCGCGGATTCTATCGACGCGGCGGAGGACAGAGAACGCTTCGACGCGCTTTTGGAAGAACTCGGTATCGCGCGCCCCAAAGGTCATACCGTCAAGACAACCGAAGAAGCGCTCATAGCGGGCAACGACCTCGGCTATCCCGTACTGCTTCGCCCGTCGTACGTGCTCGGCGGACAAAACATGATTATCGCGTTCTCGGACGAGGACGTCAAAGAATACATGGCGATTATTCTCGACGAGAACCCCGATAATATCGTGCTTATAGATAAGTACGTCATGGGTACCGAAATCGAAGTGGACGCCATTTGCGACGGCGAAGACATTTTAATTCCGGGCATAATGGAACATATAGAGCGCGCGGGCATACACAGCGGCGACTCGATAGCCGTTTATCCGTCGCAGAATATTTCGGATAAGAATAAAGAAGAAATTATCGACTATACGCGAAAGCTCGCGCTTGCGCTTGACACGAAAGGGCTGGTCAATATACAATATATAATATCGGACGGCAAGATTTACGTAATAGAGGTCAATCCGCGCTCGTCGCGCACCATTCCGTACATAAGCAAAGTTACGGGCGTGCCCATGATAAAACTCGCCACCGAGTGCATGATTGGTAAGAAACTTGCCAAGCTCGGTTACGGCACGGGGCTTTATCCGTCCGCGCCGTACGTAGCGGTAAAAGTGCCTATATTCTCGTTTGAAAAGCTGACCGACCTCGACACACATCTCGGACCCGAAATGAAGTCGACGGGCGAGGTTCTCGGCGTCGGCAAGACGCTCGGCGAGGCGCTTTATAAGGGACTTGTCGCGGCAGGTTATAAGATGAAGCGGTCGGGCGGAATACTGCTTTCGGTGCGCGACGCCGACAAACCCGAGATTTCCAATATCGCCAAGAATTATTACGAACTCGGGTTTAAACTGTACGCGACGCGCGGCACCGCCGAGGTTATTGCGCGCAGCGGCATGAATGTTACGGTAGTCGACAAAATAAACGAGGCCGACGGCGGTGAGAGCACCATGAGCCTGCTCGATTCGGGTAAGATAGACTACTTCGTGTCTACTTCCACCAAGGGCAGAATACCCACGCGCGACGACGTTAAGCTCAGACGGCGCGCCGTAATGCTCAGCATCCCGTGCCTTACGGCAATCGATACCGCAAACGCGCTTATTTACGCGTTAAAGAGCCGTTACAGCCAGAACAACACCGAGCTTGTCGATATAAACGATATGCGCACCGAGAGACAGAAGCTCAACTTCATCAAGATGCAAGGGTGCGGTAACGATTACATCTACGTCGACTGTCTTACAAGGCCGATAACCAATATGGAATCGGTGGCAGTCAATCTGTCTGACAGGCGGTTCAGCGTGGGCGGCGACGGCGTGATATTTATTTATCCTTCGGAAAAGTGCGATGCGTTGATGCGCATGTTCAACGCCGACGGCAGCGAGGGAAAGATGTGCGGCAACGGCATACGTTGCGTCGGCAAATACCTTTACGACAACGGCAAGATAGCCAAAGACAAACTCGAAATAACCGTAGATACGCTGTCGGGCGTTAAAAAGCTCAAACTGTTCGCACGCGACGGCAAGGTCAATTCGGTTAAAGTGGACATGGGCAAAGCCGTTCTCGACGCCGCGAAAGTTCCCGTCAATCTCGACGGCGGAAGCGTCGTAAACCGCAGTATCGACACGCCTACGGGCGAGTATGCGATTACGTGTTCGTCGATGGGCAATCCTCATGCCACGGTGTTTGTGTCGGACGTTCAAAACTACGATATCGAGCGCGCGGCAAAGTCGATAAGCACGAAAGAACTGTTTCCCGAGGGCGTTAATGTCGGGTTCGTGCAAGTTATCGACCGTACGCACTTAAAAGTACGCGTTTACGAGCGCGGCACGGGCGAAACGCTCGCGTGCGGCACGGGCGCGTGCGCGGCGGCAGTCGCGGCGGTGCTCAACGGTTACTGCGATAAGGACGCCGACATTTCCGTGCGTCTCCCCGGCGGCGAGCTTATCGTTCGTTATACGGACGACGGCGTGTTTATGACGGGCGAGGCACAGGAAGTTTTTCGCGGAACAGTCCGACTTTGACGACTCGGGCGATTGACTGCGTTTATACAAAACAGACAAACTATAATTACGCAAAAACGTAAACGGAGAAACTCTCATGGAAAAGTACATATTCGTAACGGGCGGCGTCGTGTCGGGACTCGGAAAAGGAATAACCGCCGCGAGCCTCGGGCGCATACTCAAAGCCAAGGGACTTAAAGTAATCGCGCAAAAGCTCGACCCGTATATAAACGTAGACCCCGGCACCATGAGCCCGTATCAGCACGGCGAGGTGTACGTAACCGAGGACGGCGCGGAAACCGACCTCGACCTCGGGCATTACGAGCGGTTTATCGACGAGAACTTAAATAAGTTCTCCAATCTTACGACCGGCAGAGTGTACGAGACTGTGCTCGATAACGAGCGGCGCGGCGTGTATAACGGCGAGACTGTTCAGGTCATTCCGCACGTAACCAACGAAATAAAGAAATTTATTTATTCGGTCGGTAAAAAAATCGACGCGGACGTCGTAATAACCGAAATTGGCGGAACGGTAGGAGATATAGAGAGTTTGCCGTTTATCGAGGCTATTCGTCAGGTCAGTAACGACGTAGGCAGAGAGAATTGTCTGTTCGTGCACGTTACGCTTGCGCCCTGCCTTCCGAGCGGGGAAGTCAAGACCAAGCCGACCCAGCATTCGGTTGCGACATTGCGCTCGCTCGGAGTGTCGCCCAATCTTATAGTTTTGCGCACGAGCAAACCGCTCGACGTGAAGTTAAAGAAAAAGCTCGCGCTGTACTGCAATGTGGAGCCGGACTGCGTTATAGAAAACCGCGACGCCGATTTGTTGTACGAGGTGCCGCTGATGCTTCTCGACGGCGGCATTGACGAAATAGTGTCGCGCGAACTCAATCTGCCCGCTACGCCGCCCGAGTTATCCGACTGGCGCGCAATGGTGGAGCGTGCAAAAAAGCGCGAAGGCACCGTTACAATCGCGCTTGTCGGCAAATACGTTCAGATGTTCGACGCGTATTTGTCGGTCGCGGAAGCCTTGACGCACGGCGGCATACACAACGGCGTCAAAATCGACCTTAAATGGATTGACGCGGAAAAACTGACCGATAAGACCGTACGGGAATATCTCGATTGCGCAGACGGCGTAATCGTGCCGGGCGGGTTCGGCGACCGCGGCATCGAAGGAATGATTTCGGCGGCGAAATACTGCCGCGAAAATGACAAACCTTATTTCGGTATTTGTCTCGGAATGCAGATTGCGGTAATCGAGTTCGCGCGCCACGTCTTAAAGTACGCGGACGCGACGAGCCGTGAGTTTAATCCCGCGTCCGCTCATAAGGTCATAGATATTATGGAGGACCAGATAGGTTACGAAAACACGGGAGGAACCATGCGTCTCGGCGCGTACGAGTGCGTAATAACGCCGGACACGACTCTTGCGCGCTGTTACGGCGAGGGCGTAAAGTCGGTTATGGAACGCCACCGCCACAGATACGAATTCAACAATGCCGAACGCGAAAACATGCAGGCGGCGGGGCTTACGCTTTGCGGCATTTCGCCGAACGGCAATCTCGTAGAAGCGGTCGAGGTAAGCAAAAATCTTTTTCACGTCGGCGTGCAGTACCACCCCGAGTTCAAATCGCGTCCCGCAGCGCCTCAGCCTATTTTCCGCGAATTTATTGCCGCGGCAAAAACGTACAAGGCTAAGAGAAAGTAATCAAACGGCAGTTGCGGACGTATCATCATTAAAAGGAGAAAACGATGAAACTCAACAAAAATTTTAAAAACCTCGGCGAGGATTACCTTTTTGCGGAAGTCGCCAAACGCGTCGCCGCATACAAGGCGGAGTTTCCCAATTCCGACGTTATAAGCCTCGGCATAGGCGACGTAACACAGCCGCTTTCCGTCAAGGTTTCGGACGCGTGCAAGGACGCGGGCGTGGAAATGAGCACCAAGCTCGGCTTCCGCGGTTACGGTCCGTACGACGGCTATCCTTTTCTTAAAAATGCGATAGTCGGTTATTACAAGATACGCGGCATTGACATCAACCCCGACGAGGTGTTTGTAACCGACGGGGCTAAGGATGCGCTCGGCGGATTTCTCGACCTTTTCGACGCGGACAACACCGTTATGATACCCGACCCCGTATATCCCGCGTATGTCGACGCCAACGTCATGAGCGGACGCAAGATAATTTACGTCGACGGAAACCGCGAAAACGGATTTCTTCCCATGCCGCCTGCGCGCGGCAAGGCGGATATTATTTATATCTGCTCGCCCAACAATCCGACGGGCGCGGCGTACACGGCGGAACAGCTCAAAGAATGGGTTAGATTTGCGCTCGACAACGACGCGATAATACTTTACGACGCCGCATACGAAGCGTTTGTGGAAAAGAGAAGCGGCGCGGCGCGGTCTATATTCGAAGTTACCGGCGCGCGCGATTGCGCCGTCGAGTTCTGTTCGTTCTCTAAAATGGCGGGCTTTACGGGCGTGCGTTGCGGCTGGACGGTAATACCTATGGCATCGCCGCTCAACCGTATGTGGCTGAGACGTCAAGCGACAAAGTATAATGGCACAAGCTATGTAGTTCAGCGTATGGCGGAGCGCGCGCTGAGAAGCGGATACGAGGAAACGACCAAATCCGTCGCCGTGTATAAGCGCAACGCCGAAATAATAACGAATAAACTCGACGAACTCGGTATCGAATATCTCGGCGGCAAGAATGCGCCGTACGTATGGTTATACTGCGACATCAAGTCGTGGGATTTCTTCGACTACCTGCTCAAAAAAGCGCGCATAGCGGTTACGCCGGGCAGCGGTTTCGGAAGAAACGGCGAAGGCTGGATACGCATGACGTCCTTCAATACGACGGAACGCACGGAAGAAGCGATGAAGCGGTTCGATGCGTTCTGGAAAGAGTACGTCGAGGTCAAGGAAAAACTGTTCCGTCCGCTTTCCAAATAATTTGAAATATACGGTCAAAATCAAAAAGAGCGTTCTTTCCGCCCCGATAGACTTCGGCGCGATGATAAAAACGCGCCGTTCGTGCGGCGTGGCGCTCGATTGCGAGGAATATCCGTTTATGCAAATCGACGGCAATATCGTCGTTTTCGACGCATATTCCGCCGCGCACAGATACGCGCCGCTCGAAATAACGAGCGGCGTTATTGCTTTTCCGTTCAGATTGAGTTGCGAAACAGACTCGGGCGAGCGAGTTGCGTATTGCGGACTGCGGTTTTCGGAAACGCCCGCCGCGGAGTGGAAACCCGTAATACCGAATGCGACAAAAGCGCGGCTCGCAGTCGACGGCGACGCCGCCGCAATACCCATAAGTTCGGGCGTGTGTTGTATTTCGAGCGTCGAGGGGTACGAAGAATACCGTTCGCATCTTAAAGACGAAGTGCATCCGCTGTCGGGTCAAATAGTTCTCGACGGTCAGATTCACACGGAGGTTGAGCTTTTCGGACATAAGTACGCGGTGTTTTCGACGGGCTGGGGCGACGGGCGATATAAATGTTATGCCGGTTATACCGTGGACGGCAACGTCGCCGCAATAATCATTGACTTCGGGATGATAGAATATCCCGCGCCCGAGAACGATGCGTGCGTCGACGTCGAAGTAGAGGGCGACGAGATGTATTTTGCCGACCCCGACAAGTCCGAACCACAGAACAACATCGACAGATGGACGAGCGCGCTCGCCGCGGCAAAAACGCCGACGTCGAGGTTTACCGCATATTCTCGGCGCGGCTATGCCTATCATTCAATAGGCGATTCCGAAAATGCGCTGTCCGACTATGTGCGCGCCGTCGAAGAGTGTAAGAACATAAGCGACAGAAATGTGCTGCTTCGCGCTTGGTCCGTGTACGACAATGCGGCTGATATATATATCAGAAAAAGCGATTACGAGTCGGCGATTTCTCTTATGACGACTGCGCTCGGGGTCGGCGATTACTTTTATGCAGGCGCGTTTGTGCGGCTGATAGATTTGTACATGCTGACAAAGCGCGCCGACAAAGCGATGGAAATTGCCGAAAAAATGCTTATAGCGCGTAGAAGCGACCCCGTCGCAAATATGAAATACGCCGAAGTGTGCGTTTCCGAAATGAAGTACGCCAAAGCGGCTCAGACATATAAGCGGCTCGTAGAAGAATTCAAGCTGTACGATAATATTTTCGACGAAGCGTCCTGTCTTATAGAACTCGGCGACCTCGACGGCGCTTTCGGCGTGCTCGAACAGTATCCGTCCAAAGAATATAACGAACAGTATTGGTATTATAAAGCGTATATCGATTTTAAAAAGCGCAGGTATACGGACGCGCTGAAAAATGCCGAGCGTTCCCATGACCTCGACGAAGAATATATGCCCGCGCTGTACTTGCTTATCGATATACATTCAATCATGCAAGAGTATCACGCCGTCGCGTTATATGCCGAAAAGTACAAAAAGCTCCGTCCGGACAAGGAGTACGGTTACAGCGTTTGCGCCGAAGCGCATTTGATTCTCGGCAATTTTTCCGAAAGTTCCAAGAATTATTGGTATCTATATGAAAAAATAAATAAGACTGACAAATACGCCGCGCTTGCCGCGGTAACGTCGGCGCGAATGGGCGATAACAAACGCAAGAAGAAACTCGTAAAAATTTTGCGGAAAAAGCGCAGCGATTATTACGGCGGCGTCATTTACGCGCTGTACGTAACAAAGTACAGAAAGCGCGGCATTGCGCTCAGCAAGGTTGTTTACAACCTCAAAGCCGACGACGACTTTCTGTTGCAGCTTGCCGTGTACTTTTCCGGCACGGGCAACGTCTTGCCTGCGACGCATATTCTCGATATACTGTTCAAACGCAATAACGGGTCTTTCGAGATTGCGGCTCAGCAAGTACGTACGGCTGTGCGGCTTGGCGACGAAAAACTTTTTTCCAAACTTTTCGGTTATTATATAGAGCGTTATGCGGGTAGCGTGTCCGAGCACGATAAGCAGCTAATCGCAGAGCGGTTTCGGCGCGGCGGCAAGAATAAATCCGGCGCAGTTATCGAGTTTGACGGCGGGGAGAGCGATATACCATAAAATCGCAAAAAAGTCAATAGGTTTTTCAAAAATAAGTTGAGAAAAATTTTGCGTTTTGTATTGTTATTTTGCGCCGCTCCGTATATAATAAAGTTAAGTCCTGCGGTGTTCGAGATGACGCCTAATTTATAACCTCAATTCATAAAAGGGACGGTGCGTATGCCGCGCTATGTCGGGCCTCAGTAATTTTACTTTATGTAAGCAGGGGAAGGCAAAATGCGGCGTCAGCCGACCCACCTGCCAAAAGGCGGGTTTGAATACGGTTGATTCTGCGGCACAGGCGGGATTTTTTCTTGCAATATTTTAAATGCGCAAACTCATACTTAGTGTTGACACTTTGAAATTTCGGTGTTAAAATATCATCGAACATGCCGTTTAAACAAAGATTGACAATAACAATAATAAGCGCAGTCGTTTCCGCCGCGATAATCGTTACGGCAGCTTTTTTGATGCGCGGTTGGGGCGCTTTTACGCAAACAGTCATTTACGGACTTGCGTCTGTTTTTCTTATAGGCAGTATCGTCCTTTGCGCGCTTAAAAAAGATAAACTGCTTAAATCCGCGTTTGTGTTTTTGCTGTGCGTTGCCGTCGTTTATATAGCGCTCGTCGTAACCAATACGGTTGCGGGTCTCGATAAATACAAAGACGACGGAGACAAACTCGACTATATAGTCGAACTTATCAAGAGTACGGGCGGTTGGGGAATGACGGTGTTCGTAATACTGCAAATTTTGCAAGTACTCGTTCTTCCGCTTCCGGCTGTTCTGTGCTACGTTTCGGGCGTTCGAATTTGGGGCGCGTGGCCTGCGTTCGGATTGGCATGTTTGGGAGTATTCGTCGGCTCGATGCTGTGCTTTGTGATAGGCCGATACGCCGGCAAAAAAGCGGCATATTGGATAGCGGGCAAAGAAACGGTAGACAAGTATGCCGACATCATAGGCTCGAAAGGTAAAGCGCCGTTTATCATAATGCAGATACTGCCGTTCTTTCCCGACGATATACTATGTATAATAGCGGGGCTCAGCAGTATGAGTTTACCGTTTTTTACGGTCGTAATGCTTACAGTGCGTCCCGCCGTTATCGCCGTGTATTGCTTTCTCGGAAGCGGTAATATTATACCGTTCGGCGGTTGGGGGATTCCCGTATGGATAGCGATATTTGCGGTGTGCATAGTCGCCGCCGTTCTCGTGATAAAATATCAGGATAAAATCTACGCGTTTTTCAAGCGCAAGTTCCGCAAGCACGACGTGCAAGCCGCCGTATGCGACGGTGCCGTCGATTGCGCGCCTTCGGCGGATGACGCTGATGCGGACGCAGTGCGCGTCGGGATGAGTAACGCCGTTGCGGGGAGTTGCGTGGATACGGCGGAAAAAGAAAAACCGCCGACCGAAAACAGTACGGCGGAATCCGAAAATACGGACGATAACAACGGTTAAATTTTTTTGCTTGTTAAAAGTCGTAAGGCGCGCGGAATAGATTGCGGGTTGGGTCTGTCCGAGCTTTTATGGTCGAAACAGTCGGCAAACGCGCGCAAATCGGCTTCGGTCCCGTCAAGTTCGGCTTTAAGTCCGTTGCACAGTGCCGCGGCGAATGCTGCGATATTTTTTCCCGCATGTTCGGCGGAATACAAAAGGGCGATTGCATGTTTGAAACAATGTTTTGCGGACGCGAACAGCTCGGAGAAATCTTTTTCGGCGGAAAACATTTGCGCGATTGTCATATAGTAGCGCGGCATGAAATCTTCGAGTTCGGAGCAGATAACGCAACCGCGGCAGGCGGAAAGTTTATCCGCCGTTTTTTTTGCCGCCTTTTTATCAACGAGCGGCGACTTTAACAGACTGCCGAGATATGCGGCGCGCGTTTCGAGTTGAAGCGCAAGCCCGAGTTTGTTTTCTCCTTCGTACAGCATGCCGGAATGTTCTGCGCAAAACCCGAATGCGTTGGAGCGTTCTCGAAAATGCGGGTCCATAACGTTTTCGTTGAGATATGCTTTGATAAGCCGTTTTTGCTTAGCCTCGTAAATCGCGCACAAAGGACACCCGTCGCTTTCGCGGTATGCGTCCCAAACGAGCGCGGTCTGTATGTGGTATTGCATATTTACTCCCGATGTAAAATATAATGGTTTAATCGGTGCGGCGAGCCTTTTTGCATGCCGTCTCCGACTATTATACCACGATTTTCGCAATCGGGCAAGACTATGGCAGAATATAATACGGGAGCACATTTCATATCGCGCAAGAGAAGGGGCGGCGGCGGACGAAAAGCGTTCGGCGTTATTGTAACGGTGCTGTTGATTTTGACGGCGGCAATTTGTCTCTTGGTGGTGTTGCTTCCCAAAGCGACGGAGCGCGACGCGTCGGACAGCGTTGCGTTCGGCGGCAAAAAATTTTATTTTCTCGCAACGTCGGAGAGCGACGACAGAGCTTCGGCTCTTACCGCGGCGCAAAATACCGCGGCACGGGGCGGGGCGGGATACGTGTATAACGACGGAAAGTATAAAACGATTGCCGCCGCGTATAAGAATAAAGCGGACGCGGACGCGCTCGCCGGCGTAAACGACGGCGCGTTCTGCGCTGAATATTCCGTACCGGCATGCAATCTTTCGGGCGGCGACCTCAAAGCGGCGCGCTATCTCGTCGGCGAATGGTTCGATTCGCTGTACAACGCCGCTTCCGAGCTTGAACGCAGCAATATAACCGAAGCGCAAGCCGAGCGCGTCGCAAAAACCGCATGCGTCAGGCTGTCGAGGCTTGCAGACGGCGCAAAATCCGTTTCGATTCGTCGTGCGATAGAAAAATCCGCCGACTATTCTCCGCCGAGCGGAATAACGGTCAAATCGTATATCCGATATGTCTCGGTCGCCGCCGTAGTCGCCCTCGGCGAGGCTCTGTAATTAAAAATTATATGCGATTACAGTGTGTGAATCAATATCGTTGTATGGTATAATCGACATCTAATCCGTATTGAAAACCGTAACGTTTTGTTCCGCAATGATTGCAGCTGAAAGTTTTTACGTTTACGTTATGATTACCGTCATGTTCTCTTAAATAGTACATGTTAATGTCTGACGAATTACCGTTTCCGTCGCTTACATATCCTACTTTTTGACTGTGCTTAGTATAGTATTTGATTTTTTCGGTAGACGTCTTTTCCGAATCGATTTCGGTTAATACTCGACCGCAGTTTTTGCATTTTTTTATTTTAAGAATTAAAAGCGCACTTATAAAGCAGAGCGCTGCCGCAAAATAATGCGATATTAAAGACATTTCAAAAATTGGAAATACGGTTGCCGATAAAATGAACATAGTTCCGAGTATAGACATTGGAAGAGCGGTAAATATGTTAAGTATATATTTTTTGTTATTACCGTACGCAATTATCGGGAACGGTTTGATTATAAAGCCAATCATTCCCAATATATCGCCGATTTTACTGATTATCGAACTGGTCGAAAAGAATAAATCGTCTAACCAACCCCCTAAAATTCCGTATAAATACAGATATAAAATGAAATCGACAATCGAACATATGATTATCGCGCTTATGTCGTTGTTGAGTTCGAGAAGCGTTACGGGGAAGGCTATAAAAACACCTAAAATGAACCAATTTAAAAGTACTCCCAAAACCATAATCGCAATGGATTTTGCGGATATTTCGGTTGTGTTATTTTCCATAATATAACCCTATTTAGTAAAAGTCATTTTTACTTGCGGGTCGTGTATCGCGTCTTTTCCCAACAACGGACGGATTAAATTAAGCAATGACGTCAATATTCCATCTTTGAAATAATTGCCGCCTTTTTCTATGTAGGTGAGAACATATCCCTGATTTTCCCATTCCATAGCTTCGCGTTCCACCGCCGTCCAAAATGCCGCGTTATTTCGCCCGTTGAGTGTAATTGTTACGGAACCGTCTCTGTTTGTCTTGGCTTTGCGTTTCATGTTTTTCTCCTGTTTCTTGTAATTTTCGATACATTTTTCAGTGTATCTATTTTCGATTATATCAAGTCTTATAAGACTTGTCAAGTCTTTTTTGACTTGCGCAAGGTATAATATTTATATGGAATTTTCTAAAAGATTAAAAGAGCTTCGTGCTGCCGCAAATCTGAGCCAAATGGACTTATCGATAAAGACGGGGATAAGTCAATCCGCAATTGCAAAATGGGAGCTTGAAAAGACGGAGCCGACGGCTTCCGCAATTATTACGCTTGCGCGCTTTTTTAATGAATCGACAGACTATTTATTGGGTTTGATTGATTAAATTGTATTCATAACATAGAATAATCGAGTAACCGAGGACGGTGTTACTTAAAATGGGGCAGGGTATTCAAATTATTCTAAATACAATGTGTATTCATGTAGTTAGCGGTGGCTAACTTTTGATTAAAAAAGGCGGTAATACTTGAAATGCGTCGAAAAATATGTTAAAATCATTTCGTACGGCGTAAACGCGGTTTGGATTGTCGGTTTCGTATCGGCTCGGGCGCGCCGCGATAAAATTTAAGGAGCATACATAATATGACCGAAGAAAAGGATAAACAGTTCGGCGAGGTTTTGGAAAGTCTAAAAGACGTGCCGGGCCCCGTTATGATGGCGATGCAAAAAGCGCAGGAGATATACGGGTATCTTCCCATAGAGGTTCAACTGCGCATAGCCGATTATTTCGGCGTGCCGCTCGCTACCGTGTACGGCATTGCGACTTTTTACTCGCAGTTCCGTCTCGAACAGCCCGGTCAGATAAAGATAGCTGTCTGCCTCGGCACGGCATGCTACGTAAAAGGCAGCGGCGGGGTAATCGAGAAGTTCGGACGCATGCTCGGCGTAGAGCCGGGACATACCACGCCCGACGGCAGATTCACGCTCGAAGCGACGCGTTGCATCGGTTGTTGCGGTCTCGCGCCCGTGCTTACTGTAAACGGCGAGGTTTACGGCAAAGTTACCGAGGACAGCGTCGACGAGATAATGGCTAAGTATAATAACGCGTAGCTTGAAGACGGTTGCATCGCGTGATGCAGATTGCGTGCTTGTGCCGTGATAGTCGTGTAGTCCGTTCTACGCTTATCACGCGCGTTTAGCCGTCTGTCTGCCCGATGCGCGCCTATGTCTTCAAAACCACTTTGCGATAAGGAGCAAATACAAATACATGAAAACATTAAAAGAACTTCAAGAGATACGCGACCGCGAAAAGGGCGGTCTCGACGAGCGCTGCGAAGGCGCGACCGTTACCGAGGGCGCGCCGCGCGCGCATGTTTTGGTTTGCGGCGGTACGGGTTGCACGTCGGGCAACAGCAAGATAATTTACGATAACTTCAAGACGCTTCTCGCGGAGAAGAACGTTACGGACATAAACGTCATAATGACGGGCTGTTTCGGACTTTGTTCGAAAGGTCCCATCGTCGTCGTATATCCCGACGGTTCGTTCTATACGCACGTAAAGCCCGAGGACGTAGCCGAGATTGTCGACGCGCACCTTATCGGCGGCGCGCCCGTCGAGCGTTTGCTTCACGCCGAAAAGGACGCAGACGGGCAGATGAAGTCCATTAACGACACCGACTTCTATAAGAGCCAGCGTCGCGTCGTGCTTCGCAACTGCGGCGTTATCGACCCCGAAAATATAGACGAATATCTCGCTCGCGACGGTTACAAGGCATATGAAAAAGCCGTGTCTACCATGACGCAGCAACAGGTCATAGACGAAATCAAAAAGAGCGGTTTGCGCGGCAGAGGCGGCGCGGGCTTCCCGACGGGCATGAAGTGGCAGTTTACTCACGACGCGCCCGGCACGGACAAATACGTCGCTTGCAACGCCGACGAGGGCGACCCCGGCGCGTTCATGGACAGGTCGCTTCTCGAAGGCGACCCGCACGCCGTCATCGAAGCAATGATGATAGCGGGCTATGCCGTAGGCGCGGAGCGCGGCGTAATTTACGTTCGTGCAGAGTACCCGATAGCCGTTCACCGTCTCGAAGTTGCAATCAAGCAGGCGCACGAGTACGGCATACTCGGCGACAACGCTTTGGGTCTCGGACACAAGTTCGAACTCGAACTCCGTCTCGGCGCGGGCGCGTTCGTATGCGGCGAGGAGACTGCGCTTCTCAATTCGTCGGAAGGCAAGCGCGGCGAGCCGCGTCAGCGTCCGCCGTTCCCCGCGGTCAAAGGCTTGTTCGGCAAGCCGACGCTCATCAATAACGTCGAGACTTACGGCAACATTACTCAGATTATACTCAACGGCGCGGACTGGTTTGCGAGCGTCGGAACTGAAAAGAGCAAGGGCACCAAGGTGTTCGCGCTCGGCGGCAAGCTCGAAAACGTCGGTCTTGTGGAAATACCGATGGGCACGACGCTCCGCACTATCGTCGAGGATATCGGCGGCGGTTGCCCGCACGGCAAAAAATTCAAAGCGGCGCAGACGGGCGGACCGTCGGGCGGTTGCATACCCGCGTCGCTCATAGACACGCCCATAGATTACGACAGCCTTATGGCTATCGGTTCGATGATGGGGTCGGGCGGACTTATCGTCATGGACGAGGATAACTGTATGGTCGACATCGCCAAGTTCTTCCTCGAATTCACTGTTGACGAGTCGTGCGGCAAGTGCACGCCCTGCCGAATCGGCAACAAACGCCTTTTGGAAATGCTCGATAAGGTTACAAAAGGCGAGGCGACGCTCGAAGACCTCGATAAGATGGAAGAGCTTTGCTACTACATAAAGGAAAACTCGCTTTGCGGACTCGGTCAGACCGCGCCCAACCCCGTGCTTTCTACGCTTCGCTATTTCCGCGACGAGTACGAGGCGCACTGCAACGGTAAGTGCCCCGCGGGCGTATGCAAGGCGCTCGTCAGCTATAAAGTCGACCCCGAAAAATGTATCGGTTGCACGATATGCGCGCGCAACTGTCCCGTCGGCGCGATATCCGGCTCCGTTAAGCAAACGCATTCCATCGACCCTAAAAAGTGCATTAAGTGCGGTGTGTGCGCGTCCAAGTGTCCCAAGGGCGCAATATCCAAATAACGTCGTATGCGTTAACACCTAATTTATTAGCGCGCAATTCGCACATAATATACAAGGAGAAACATAGTAAATATGAAAAATATAAATCTTACCGTCAACGGCGTACCCGTAACAGTGCCCGAGGGCACGCGCATACTCGACGCGGCTATCAAAGCGGGGTTTAAAGTGCCCACGCTGTGTTACATGAAAGACTTGTGCAACGAGTCCAGCTGCCGCGTGTGCGTCGTTGAGATTAAGGGCAATCGCAAACTTATGACGGCTTGCTCGACGGTCGTTTCAGAGGGCATGGAAGTACTGACGAATACGCCCAAGGTTCGCGCGTCCAGAAAGATAACGCTCGAACTCATGCTCAGCAACCATCATAAAGAATGTCTCAGTTGCGTGAGAAGCGGCAACTGCGAGCTTCAAACGCTTGCAAACGAGTACGGCTGCGACGCCGAAAAGTACGAAGGCGCTATGAACTCGTACGACGTGGACGACGCAACGGAGTACCTCGTCCGCGACAATAACAAGTGCATACTTTGCCGCAGATGCGTAGCGGCGTGCAACAAAGTTCAGACCGTCGGCGTAATCGACGCGGGCAACCGCGGCTTTGCGACGCGCATAGCCAGCCCGTTTGAAAAAGACCTCGGCGGAGTGCCGTGCGTCGCTTGCGGACAGTGCATAAACGTTTGCCCGACGGGCGCGTTGCGCGAAAAAGACAGCATAAAAGCAGTCGAAAAATTGCTTGCCGACCCCGAAAAGACGGTAATCGTCGGAACGGCGCCGTCCGTCCGCGCCGCGCTCGGCGAGGAGTTCGGCTATCCTATCGGCACGGATACCGAGGGCAGAATGGTCGCCGCGCTCAAAGCAATCGGCTTCGACAAAGTGTTCGACGTCGATATGGCGGCGGATATGACGATAATGGAAGAGGGAACGGAATTTATTTCCCGTCTCAACGACAAAAACGCCGTTCTTCCCATGATAACTTCGTGCAGCGCGGGCTGGGTTCGGTTTATCGAGTTTAACTATCCCGAGCTTTTGCCGCACCTTTCGACGTGCAAGTCGCCGCAACAGATGTTCGGCGCAATCATGAAAACATACTACGCCAAGAAAATCGGCGTCGCCCCCGAGAATATCGCGGTCGTAACCGTCATGCCGTGCATTGCAAAGAAGTTTGAAAAACTGCGCGACGACGAGTGCGCCGCCGGCGCGGGAATTCCCGATATCGACGAGTCTATAACCACACGCGAGCTTGCGCGAATGATAAAGAACTACGGCATAAACTTCAATGCGCTCGACCCTAAAACCGAGTTTGACAATCCCATCGGCAAGGGCAGTACCGCAGGTCTGATTTTCGGAGCAACGGGCGGCGTTATGGAAGCCGCGCTCCGAACCGTGGCGGAAACGGTAACGGGCGAGACGTTGGAAAATATCGACTTCAAAGCGACGCGCGGTACGAAAGGCATAAAGGAAGCGACGATAACGCTTGCCGGCAAGCAGATAAATATCTGCGTCGCCAGCGGCTTGGCCAACGCGCGCAAGATAATGGACGATATTAAAGCCGGAAAGAGCAAGTACCACTTTATCGAAATCATGGCTTGCCCCGGCGGTTGCGTAAACGGCGGCGGTCAGCCGATAGTCAGCAGCGAAAAGCGCAATCTCGTTGACGTAGCCAAAACGCGCGCCGGCGTTCTTTACAAGAAAGACAAAAAGGACGCGCTCAGAAAATCTCACGACAATCCCGTCGTGAACACTCTGTACGGCGACTACTTCGAAAAACCCAACAGCCACGTTGCGCACAAAACGCTCCATACGAGCTACGTAAAACGCAACAGATATTAAATCCGTTATTATTTAAGGACGCTCTCGTATATGCGAAAGCGTCCTTTTTCATATTTCATAATCCGATTATTGCGCTATGAAAACAGCGCACGGCAAATCGGAAATGCCGTTTGCGTGTTTTCCGCTTTAATAATCGCGCAAGCCGAGAATATAATCCGCCGAAAAACCGAGTTCCTTACAAAGCCTCGCAAACGTAGTGAGAGACGGCAGTTTGTCCGTGGTTGCGTACTGCGTTACCATTTCCGAACTTACGCCTATGCGCGCGGCGATTTCCACCGTTGTAAGCCCGCTACCGCGCAGTTCCTCTTTAAGTCGGCTTTTTATTATTGATTGCATATAGTTCCCCCTTTTTGATTGCCGTCGTATATTATAGTTTTTAAGTTCCGTTAAAATTTTATCACTAACCGACGGTTAATTGCTTGACACTAACCAATGGTTAGTTTATAATAAAAGCGCCGGTACATATCGGCGCCGTTGATTTGTTGCCTCCCAGCGCAAATACGGGATAGGGGAGCGCGTGCCGAGCGGCGCGCGTTTCCGTTTGCGGAAACGCGCGCATGATTGCTTGATTTTTCGGAGCTGAATATGGTATATTTTCGCATATGGAAAAATATGCGGAACATAAGGCATCCGACGCGACGCGAGCGTGCGTATGTGGATAGCGATTTTCTCGGCGGCGATTATTTTCGCAGTCGGTTGTTTTGCTTACTTGTGCAGGCGGATATATAAGCTGATGCCCGAAACGGTGGTTGCGCCTGCCGTAAAACACGGCAAACTTTTTCGCATGTTTGCCGTTGTGTATTCGTTATTGCTGTGCTTTGTGCTGTCGGCGATTTTTCTCGACGCTATAAACGCTTTGCTCGTTTTCGTGCATCTCGTCGTGTTTCTTGTAGTATTCGACGTGATATTTTATATTATCAAACGCGTGCGAAAAAAATCGTTTCGATTCGATTTTTCGTTTGTATCGGCAATTATCGCGACGGCGGTTTATCTTACGGTCGGATATGTGCTTGCAAACACGGTTTCGGCTACGCGATATGCGTTGAGCACCGAAAAACATGTAGGAGACTTCCGCGTTGTAATGTTTGCGGACTCCCATGTCGGAACGACGTTTGACGGTGCGGAACTTAACCGATACGTATCGCGGATGAACGCTTATAATTCGGACGTCGTAATTATTGCGGGCGATTACGTTGACGACGATACGTCGCTCGCCGACATGCGCGATGCTTGCCGCGCGCTCGGTCGGCTTAAAACTCGTTTCGGCGTTTATTTCGTTTTCGGCAATCACGACGCGGGATATTACGACAATTCGAAGCGCGGTTACGATGCCGACGACCTCGCGCGCGAACTTGAAAATAACGGAGTTTCCGTTATCGAGGATGAAGCGGTATTGATAGACGACAGAATTTATATCGTCGGACGGCGCGATAAATCGGCAGAGAGTAAGGGTGAAAAACGCGAAGATATGAAAAGTCTGACGTTCGGGCTCGATAAATCAAAGTATATAATAGTCGCCGACCATCAACCGGTCGATTACGAAAAACAAAAAAACGTCGTCGACCTCGTTTTGTCGGGGCATACCCACGGCGGGCAAATGTTCCCGATTGGTTTGGTCAGCGACATGTTCGGTTTAAACGACCTTGTATACGGGCACGAGCGCCGAGCCGACACGGATTTTATCGTAACATCCGGAATATCGGATTGGGCGTTTAAGTTCAAGATAGGTTGTCGGTCGGAATTTACTGTAATAGACATTCGCGAAAAGACGTGATGTTTAGCCAAATTGCAAAGCGAAAAAACAGTTGATTTAATGTAACGATTGTTGTATAATATATGCGAGGATTTCCGCTATGCCGAGAATTACGTCTGTACTATGAATATCGACGGGCTTAAACGCAATCTCGACGCGGTGTTGTCCGCAGTCGAAAAAACGGCATCTCGCGTCGGACGTTCGGTTACGGTTGTCGCCGCGACAAAAACCGTGAGTGCGCAAACGGTATCGGAGCTTGTCGGTTTCGGCTTAAAAGACGTCGGAGAAAACCGCGTGCAGGAATATCTCGCGAAGAAAGACGGCGTTAAAGGCGCGAATTGGCACTTTATAGGCACATTGCAGCGCAATAAGGCAAAGTACCTTGTCGGCGACGTCGCTCTTATACAGTCGGTGTCGAATGTCGCTCTCGCCGAGGAAATAGACGCCATTGCCGCAAAGCGCGGTGTCGTTCAGCCAATACTCGCGGAACTTAACGCGGCGGACGAAGAGTGCAAGACGGGCGCAAAATCTTACGAGATAGAGCGTCTTATCGAGGTAGCGTCCGCACTGCGCAACGTGGAACTACGGGGACTTATGGCTGTTCCGCCGATTGGAGCGGGCGACGAAGTTTATCGGTACGTTTACGGCGTTTACGAGAAATACCGCGGCGGTGCGTTCGATATTTTGTCGGTGGGCATGAGCGGAGACTTCGAGCGCGCGATTGAGAACGGAAGCAACATGGTGCGGATAGGCTCTGCGATTTTCGGGTCGCGCCCGCCGCTCGCACATAAAATACAAGAGGAGAAATAAGCGAATATGCCGAACGACGATTTCGATACGTTTCTGTGGCGTGCGAGCAATTACAAGGGCGGCAAGCCCGAGATTTTCGAGGACACGCACGACGAGTACGACAATTATGTCGGCGACAAAAAGAAGAAGCAGCAAAACGCTTTCGGTTACACGCAGCCGTCTTATGCCGCGCCGCAACAGCAGGCATATCCGCAGTTTCCGCAGAAATCGGATTCGGTTACCAAGATTGAACGCGATTTGGTAAATCCTCCGAAGTTTCAGTATTACGACGTGCCTGCGCCCGAAAAAAAGGCGGCGCCGCTTCCCAAAGTCGACCAGTTCATTTCTCCGCGGTTATATCAAAACATCGTGCTTTACACTCCGCGCAACGCGTCGGACGTAGAGCGTCTGATAGACTATATGCGTCGCCGCGAGCCTGCTATCGTGGACCTTGACCCCATATCTGACACCGAGGACGCGCAGCGGGTGCTCGACTTCACGTCGGGCGCCGTGTATGCGTTGGGCGGCAGAGTTATATCCATCAAGACAAACATGTTCCTCATTGTGCCGGAAGGCATAGAGGTGGCAAAACCCGAGTAAAACGCCCGATATAAAAATAAGCGCAAATTCGGAGTGCGAATGGCTAACGAAAACAAATCGACATTCAAAGATAAACTGCGCGCCTTTTGGGCGGTTGTGAAACGCTGTGCAAAACGCGTGTGGGCGTATCTCAAAGTTGCGAAAATGGAGTACATCGTCATGCTCTCTCTTTTCGCGTTAGATTTGATTTCCAAAGCGATAATCGACGCCACTATGACCCCGGGCGACACGATAGTAATAAGCCCGTACGTTTTGCAGTTCCACTACACGCACAATCCAAACGCCGCGTTCGGCTCGGGATTTTTGAAAGATTGGTTCGGCGCGCTCGGCGCGCGCATATTCTTCTGCGTGTTCGCCGTAGCGGCGTCGGTTGTGTTTATCCTTATATTGATAAGGCATAAAGGCGGGAATAAACTGTTCCGCATCGCGCTCGCCATGCTTGTCGCGGGCGCAATGGGCAACTGTATCGACAGGTGGGCGCTTTCGTACGTGCGCGATTTTATACAGTTTGTATACTTCGGACTGACTATTGCCGGCAGCAAGACTTTTTATGTGTTCAACATCGCGGATGCGGAACTCGTTATAGGCGTGATACTCGTCATAATATACTTTATATTCGTATATAAAGATAAAAGCAGCGAGAAAAAGCATGCGAAGCGGGCAAAGGCGAACGCCGTCGCCGCATCGGCGGACGGCGCGAACACGGATTCCGTTGCCGGCGGCGAAACTGACAACGGCGGCGAGAACGTCGACGGCGGCGAAAATCTTGCCGACGGCTTGGAGTCGGATGCAATAGAGCGGAACGAAGCGGAGACCGAAGAGAACGGGCAATCTTCATTTTCATCCGACGGGCAGTCCTTTGCCGACGGAGATTGCGAAAATGCCGACGTTTCGGAAACGCCGGAAGAAGAGTGTAATAGCGAAATCGCGGATGCGGCGGAGACGTCGGAACAAGACGGCGAAGCAAAAGACGACGGGGGCGGCGCAGACGGAAAATGACGACAGTGTACTGCACCGAAGGCGGCTCGCGTCTGGACGTTTTTTTGGCGGACGAGACAGAACTGACGCGCTCGCACATAAAACGACTAATCGAGACGGGAAAAGTGTTTGTCGGCGGCAGTGCCGCGGTTAAGGCGGGACAAGCCGTAAAGACGGGCGACGAAGTGTCTTTCGACGACGCGTCCGACGATTGCGAGATTGTCGCTGAGAATATTGCGCTCGACGTTATTTACGAGGACGACGATTTGGCTGTCGTAAATAAGCAGCGCAATTTGGTGGTTCACCCGGGTGCGGGCAACCGTACGGGAACGCTCGTCAACGCATTGAAATATCGTTACGGCGACGGACTGTCGTCGGCATACGGCGCGGCGCGCGCCGGTATTGTGCACAGATTGGATAAAGACACGACGGGACTTATCGTTGTGGCGCGGAACGATTTCGCTCACGCGCGGCTGTCGGCGCAGTTTGCCGAACGCACAGTAAAAAAATCGTACCGCGCAATCGCGGACGGCAATTTCAAGGCCGACAGCGGCACGGTGGAAAACAACATCGGGCGGGATAAGCACAACAGGCTTAAAATGGCGGTCGTGCCCGACGGCAGGCACGCGGTTACGCGATACAGCGTGCTCGAACGGTTCGAAAAAAACTGCTATTGCGAGTTCGAACTTTTGACGGGGCGCACACACCAGATTCGCGTGCATTGCGCGTATCTCGGTCATCCCGTTTCATGCGATGCGCTGTATGGCGGAAGCATGAAACTCGGCGTGAGCGGACAGCTTTTGCATTCGTATAGCATAGCGTTTTCGCACCCGCGCGACGGCAGAGTAATGAGCTTTGCGGCGGATGAACCGACAGACTTTAAAGCCGCGCTCACGCGCTTGCGTAAAAGTGCGGACGCTAAGGAGAACGTATGAAAAGAAAGGACATTCTCGGAATCAAAGATTTATCGAAATCGGAGATAAACGAGCTTCTTTCCGAAGCGGAAAAAATGCGCGGACATATCGACCGCCGCGAACGTTTATCCGTATTGTCGGGAAAGACGGTTGCGACGCTGTTTTACGAGAATTCGACGCGCACGCGCAATTCTTTCGATATGGCGGCGAAAAACCTCGGCGCTTCGACCATGGGTATTTCCGTCGCTACTTCGTCTGTACAGAAAGGCGAATCGCTAATCGATACGGGCAAAACTCTCGTTGCGATAGGCGTCGATGCGATAGCTATACGGCACAGCGCGGCAGGTGCGCCGCGCCTGCTTGCCGAGAACGTGCCGATTAGCGTATTGAACGCGGGCGACGGGCAGGCGGAACATCCGTCGCAGGCGCTTTTGGACGTGTTCACGGCAAAGCGACATTTCGGCGACCTCGCGGGGCTTAAAGCCGTTATCGTCGGCGATATCAAGCATTCGCGCGTGGCGCGAAGCGACGTTCTCGCTTTTACGAAACTCGGCGCGAGCGTTACGGTTTGCGCGCCGCACACCCTTCTTCCCGACGCGATAGAGGAAATGGGTGCGGCGGTCGAAACGGATTTCGACAAGGCGATAACCGACGCTAATGTCATAATGCCGCTCCGCATACAGCTCGAACGCATGCACGGCGCGTACTTCTCCACAATCGAAGAGTACCGCGAATACTACGGCGTTACGGAACGGCGGTTGGAGCGCGCGGCGGCGGACTCGGTCGTCATGCACCCTGCGCCCATAAACCGCGGTGCGGAAATAGACGGCGACGTAGCCGACGGGGTCAAGAGCCTTATAGAAGAGCAGATGACAAACGGCGTTGCCGTGCGCATGGCTATGCTCAACTGTCTGTTGTCGGCTTAACATCGAGGAGGATTTATCATGTTGCTTTTGAAAAATGCGACGGTTGTCAATGCCGACGGTATGACCGAGACCGATATACTGATAGAAGACGGAATAATATCGCGGATGGCAAGCGCCATTGACGAACCCGACGCAAAAATCGTCGATTGCGAGGGTAAACTCGTTTTTCCCGGTTTTATAGATATGCACTGCCATCTCCGCGACCCCGGGCAAACCCATAAAGAGACGATAGAGAGTGGTTCGCGCGCGGCGGTTTTCGGCGGATATACCGCTGTTTGCTGTATGCCGAACACGACGCCGCCGCTCGATAACGAAGCGATGATAACTTATGTTCGTTCGCGCTCGGCATCGGCCGGCAATGCCGAAGTGTACCCGATAGGCGCGATAACGCGCGGACAGGAGGGCGGACAGCTTACCGAGTTCGGTAAAATGAAAGCGGCGGGCGCGGTGGCGGTTTCGGACGACGGCAAACCCGTCGAAAGCGGCGCCGTCATGCTCAATGCGTTAAAGTATGCCAAAACATTCGGGATACCGCTCATATCTCACAGCGAGGATAAGAGCATAAGCGACGGCGGAGTTGTAAATGCGGGGGAGAACGCTACAGTTTCGGGACTTCGCGGTATTCCGCGCGCGGCGGAAAGCGCGGCGGTTGCGCGCGATGTTCTTCTCGCGGAAGAGGCTGATGCGGCTATACACATAGCGCACGTTTCCACTGCGCGTTCGGTAGACGCGGTGCGTCGGGCAAAAGAGCGCGGCGTAAAAGTTACTTGCGAAACCTGTCCGCACTATTTTTCGGCGACGGACGACGAGATATTGTCTTACAATACCAATGCGAAGATAAATCCGCCGCTTCGCGCGCAGAGCGACCTCGACGCTGTGATAGCGGGCATAAAAGACGGCACGATTGATGTAATCGCCACCGACCACGCGCCGCACAGCCGCGACGAAAAGAACCGTGAATTCGATTACGCGCCGTTCGGTTCGGTGGGGCTTGAAACGGCGTTTTCGGTCGCTTACACGCACCTTGTTTTGACGGATAACATAAAACTTACTGACCTTTGCAGACTGATGAGTTATAAACCCGCCGAAATTCTCGGTTTGGAAGGCGGACGGATTGCGGAAGGCGTTCGCGCCGATATTGCCGTAATAGACCCCGACGCCGAGTACACGGTAGACGCGGAAAACTTTGTCTCGAAAGGAAAAAACTCGGTGTTCGACGGCTGGCGGCTTAAAGGCAGAGTTGTCAGGACTATCGTCGGCGGCAAAGATTTCGAGCTTTAAGCGCGGTTGCGATGTATTAAGGTAATCAATTTAAAAAGGATATTAAAGGAGCGGACAATGTTAAACATTACGGATAAACTAATCGACAAAATCAAAGCGGTAGGAAACCCTACGGTCGCGGGACTCGATACGCGGTTGGAGTTTCTTCCCGAATCCATGCGCAAAAACGCCAAGAGCGGCGAGGATGTTGCAAAAGCCATAACGGAATATAACTGCAACCTTATAGACGCGCTTTGCGGTATAGTTCCTGCCGTCAAAATACAGTCCGCATATTACGAAATGTATGCGCACTTCGGAATATATGCAATGTACACGACGGCGGCGTATGCAATGAGCCGTGGCATGGCAGTCATGGCGGACGTAAAGCGTAACGATATAGGCGCGACGGCGGAAGCGTACGCGGCGGCGTATCTCGGCACGACGGGTTACGATTACATAACGGTCAATCCGTATCCCGGATATGACGGAATCAAGCCGTTCGTAGACGCCTGCGAACGCAACGGCAAGGGCATTTTCGTGCTCGCGCGCATGTCCAATCCGTCGGCGGCGGAACTGCAAAACCTCGACGTCGGCGGCGAACCGCTGTATATGCGCGTCGGCTCGCTCATCGAAAAATGGGGTAGCGGACTTATTGGCGAACACGGTTACAGCGCCGTCGGCGCCGTAGTCGGCGCTACCAATCCGCAGGAGGCGCGCGAACTGAGAAACAGGTTCAAATCGGTGTTTTTCCTCGTGCCCGGATACGGCGCGCAGGGCGGCAAAGGCGCGGACGCAGCAGCGGCGTTCGACGAGAATGGCGGCGGCGCGATAGTCAACAATTCGCGCGGAATAATCGCCGCGCACATGATTGACAGGTACAACGGCATGAGTTACGTCGACGCGGCGGTCGCGGCGGCATGCGATATGCGCGACGACCTTGCGAAAGCGTTGAAACTCTAAACGGAATTATAAATTAAACAGCAAGAGGAATACTTGATTATGAAAGCCGTACAAGCAGAGCTTACGATAAAGCGCATAGAGCGACACGGAGATAATCTGTACCGCGTCGAATGCGAGACGGAGCGAGATTTGCCGCACATGGCGGCGGGACAGTTTGCGCATATAAAAGTACCTAACAGGGATTTGCGGCGCCCGATATGTATATACGACAGCGGCAAGACCGAAGTATCGTTTATCATTGCCGATGTAGGCGCGGGGACTTCTGCATTTACTGCGCAAAAAGCGGGCGCGCGTTTCGACGCACTGCTGCCGCTCGGCAACGGGTTCCCCGTGCTTCCCGACGTTACCAACGTCGCGCTTCTCGGCGGCGGAACGGGTTGCGCGCCTCTTTTGAAGATAGCGAAAGATAATCCGCATCTCAATTGCACCGCGCTTTTGGGTTTTCCGTGCGCGGAAGCCAAGTCGGTATACGGCGACGATTTTGAAAAGTATTGCAAGAAAGTATGTTACTGTACCGACGACGGAAGTCTCGGCTATCACGGCTATCCGACAGAGCTTTTGACAGAAATCGCGCCCGACGTCCTTTACGTTTGCGGTGCGCCCGGCATGATGCGGACGGCGCAGAAGTTTTGCAAAGACCGCGGCACGGTAGGTTTTGCGAGCACAGAACAGCGCATGGGTTGCGGCGTGGGCGCGTGTCTCGTGTGTTCCGTCAAAGTAATGAGAGACGGTAAAGAGCGCCTTTTACGCGCTTGCGCGGACGGTCCCGTATTTCCCATCGAGGAGCTTGTATTATGATCGTCGATATGAAAACGACTGTGGCGGGAGTCGAGTTTAAAAATCCCGTAATAGCGGCGTCCGGAACGTTCGGGTTCGGACGCGAATATAACAACTTTTACGACGTCGGTTTGCTCGGCGGCATTAGTTCAAAAGGTCTTACGTTAAAGCCGCGCGAGGGAAATCCGCCGGTGA
>CATLGX010000007.1 GCA_949948785.1 uncultured Christensenella sp.
TAATTCTGTTCCTGTCCGGCAGTTGATATTCTGACATCGGCACACCTCGCTATATCTTCGTACGACAAATTATACCATATTCCGCACGCCTCTGCGCGTCAGGTTACAAAATTACACAAAAGTTTTTCGTCGCTTTGTTTTATCAATTATAATTGTCGTTTCGATTTATGCAACGGTTAAACTTCGGAAAATTGTTGCGGACAAACACGAGAGTTTATTTCCGTTTTAGCTCGCCGTAAAGTTCAAATAAATTTTACCGACCCGCCGAATATTTGGCGCTCCGCAAAGGTGCAGGTAATCCTCCGCTCATGCGGGTTTTGTTTTGCGTAAAACCAAGCGAATTGTGCGCCGCGTCCAATCGCATTTTAACATAATTTCTTCCGATTGTAAACAGCGGGGATATATTTTGTCGGCGCGTGCGCATCGTTAGGTTTGTCGTGCATCGCCGCGCCGCGCGACGTTATTTAACTTGACAAGGCGGGCGCTATGTCGTATAATGATGAATAGTAGGAGAGGACATCGGTTTGGACGTTTTATACAGCGTACTGGCGCTCATCGCCGGCATAGGAATATTTATTTTCGGAATGAAGTTTATGTCGGACGGTCTCGAACGCAGCGCGGGGCCGGGGATGCGCAAACTGTTGGGAAAGATTACGAATAACCGTTTTGCCGCGGCGGGTGTGGGTGCAACCGTTACGGGCGTTATACAAAGTTCTGCGGCGACGACGGTCATGGTCATGGGCTTTGTCAATGCGGGGCTTATGACCCTTTTTCAAGCGACGGCGATTATCATGGGCGCCAATGTCGGCACGACCGTTACCGGTATTCTTGCGTCGCTTTCGGCGTTTAACGTAAGCAAATTTTTCGGCGTGCTCGCTTTGGTCGGCGCGCTGATGGTCATGTTTCTTAAAAAAGAAAAGTATCAGCGCATAGGCTATATTCTCGGCGGCTTGGGCATGATTTTCGTAGGTTTGGACCTTATGGGCGGCGCGTTTAATCAGCCCGACGTCAAGAGCTTTATGAAAAAAATGTTTTCGAGTATCGACTTCCCGCTTCTGCTTATTCTCGTGGGCGTGCTGTTTACCGCGCTTATGCAAAGTTCGTCGGCGGTTACGGGCATACTCGTTACCATGATAGGCGCGAAAGCGGTCGGGCTGGAAGCTGCGATGTTCATTGTGCTCGGAAGCAATATCGGAACGTGTATCACGGCGTGGATTGCGGCAATCGGAGCAAGCACGGACGCCAAAAGAGTGGCGGTAATTCATCTTACCAATAAGGTCGTGGGAACGGTTATTTTTACCGCGATAATCTGGCCGCTTACAACGCAGGTCGCCGACGTTTTGCGGTATTGTTTTCCGAAACCCGAATTTCAAGTGGCGATGTTCCACTTCTTTTTCAACTTGTTTACGACGATAATACTTTTGCCCGTCATAAAGTGGGTGGTTAAGTTTGCCGAATTTGTCGTGCGCGAAAAACGCGGCGGCAAAGACGAAGCTCCGCACATGTATTATATAGACGAGCGCTTTTTGCAGACGCCGCCCATTGCGGTAGCGCAGGTCAAGAGCGAGGTCGACCACATGGGCGATATGGCAAAGGTTAACCTTAAACGCGCGATGACCGCCGTTCTTACGCTCGACCTCGGCGACAAAGCCGCCGTCGAAAAGGACGAACAGCGTATTAACTATATAAATAAGGGCGTATCCCGATACCTGATTAAACTTTCGGCGCAGTCGCTCACGCGCGCCGACGAGAAGTTTGTCGGTTCGCTGTATCACGTAATCGATGACATAGAGCGTATTGCCGACCATGCGAAAAACTTCATGGAGGACGCGCAGGCGATGGTCGACGCGGACTGCTGGTTTACGCAGGAAGCGCTCGACGAGCTTGAAGACATGTACGACAAGGTAATGGCGATGTTCGACGAGGCGATGTTTATTTTCGAGAACAACGCCGTCGGCAGGCTTAAAGAGTTTTCGGAACGCGAAGAGGATATCGACATGACGAAACGCCTGCTTTCGGATAACCATGTCGCGCGGCTCAACGCAGGCGGTTGCTCGGTGGAGAGCGGCACGCATTTCTATTCCATAATAAGCGCGCTCGAACGCATTGCCGACCACCTTACCAATATCGCGTTTTCAATCAAGTCTCCGTCCGGCTCGCAGCGCGAGGCGATGGAAAAGATTGCGGAAGAGCAGAAGCGCCGCAGTCATGAAAAACGCAAAAGCGGCACGGGGTTGCGCAATTCGTCGGGCGCGGAAAAGAACGGCAAGACGATTGACGCCGAAACCGAACGGACAAGCCCCGTCGGCGGCATGACGCAAAGCGAGACGGCGGGCGAAGTCGCTTCGACAGGCGGAGTTATGCAGAGCGCGCAAACCGAAGAAGCGGAGGGCGGCGTCGAAATATGATATACGTTCTCGGCAGTGTTAACAACGATATTTCGATAGAGCTGCCGCGCATGCCCAAGAAGGGCGAGACGATAAGCGCGGAAAACTGTCGTATGGGTTTGGGCGGTAAGGGCGCGAACCAGGCGGTCGCCATAGCCAAACTCGATTACCGTCCGCAAGAAGTCGGGGCGTCGGTCAAGCTGATTGCTCATGTCGGAAAAGACGCGGCAGGCGCGGAGCTAATAGCCAAACTTCAAGAAAACCGCGTCGATACCGAGTTCGTTCGCAAGGTCAACCGCGCGACGGGCACGGCTATAGTAACGGTTACGCCCAAGGATAACAGAATAATCGTTTACGGCGGCGCAAACTCGGGACTTACGAAATCGGACGTCGACGAGGCGCTCGAAGGCGCGACGAGTGCGGACACGCTTTTGTGTCAGCTTGAAATTCCGTTGTATATCGCGGCATACGCGTTGCGTCGCGCTCGGCAGATAGGCATGACCACTATATTAAATCCGTCTCCCGTCAAAACCCCTCTGCCCGACGACATATATTACAACGTAGACATCATTGTTCCCAACGAGACGGAAACGCAGGCTCTTACTGGTATAAACCCGCAAGACCGAGACAGCGAGATTGCCGCTATGCGCGCGTTCCATATGCGCGGCGTGCAATACGTCGTATTGACGCTCGGCGCGCGCGGCGCGGCGATGTCGGATGGAGCGTATATATTCGACAGGATTCCCGCGCGAAAAGTCAATACTGTCGATACGACGGGGGCGGGCGATACGTTTGTGGGCGCGCTCGCGCTCGCATATCCGCACATAGGCATGTACTCTTTTAAGGAAGCGTGTCTTTTCGCAACGCGCGCGGCGTCGATAACCGTGTCGCGCTACGGTGCGGCGGAGAGCATCCCCACGGCGGCGGAAGTGGACGAATTGTACTGCAACGTCATAGAGGGCGGAGACGGGTTCGACGACAGGTTTTGATTAATCAAACCGTATTATCAACATTAAAAAACTACCGTAAAAATTCGCGGTAGTTTTTTTGTGAAAATTATATCGGTGCAAAACCCGATTTTCAATTGTCGGAGTCTACGCCGAGGAGGTAATCGGCGGAAACGTTAAACACCGCGCAAAGCCGTTTTATAGTGTCTATATTGGGCTCGGTTCTGCCTTGCTCGTAGCTTGCGTATCCGTTCGGCGACATGTTGAGCTTAATATACACGTCGCGTTGCGTCATATTACAATTCTTTCGAATTGTTTTTAATCTTTCGGCAAACTCCATATTGAAATTTTACCACAAAATACCCGCTTTGGAGTTAACATACCCATTATGGGTATGATATACTTGTGCGAACCAAATACCCATTACGGGTATTGTGTGTAAATCGGCAAGCGTTTATGCCGTCTAATCTAAGGAGAAATAATGGCTATCATATCGTGTCCGAGTTGCGGTAAATCGGTTTCCGATAAATCGTTCAGTTGCGTGCACTGCGGTGCTCCGCTGGTGCGAGAGCCGGATAATTCGCCGCCGTTCGACAAAACGGGTGTCGGCGACGGCGGACAACGCGGTCTTGGTTCCGCCGTAGCCGTTGAACATTCGAATATGGATTATATGGAAGCATTTTTAAAAGACGATGCAAAAACGGCGAGGATGGTCGGTAAATATAATAAACTGAACGCCGTTTACAAGCGAATCGCTTGGCTGTGGGATGTTTTTATTTTAGTCATTATCGGGTTGGCGGTTGTGCTTTCGCAAGGCACGGATTTTTTAAATACATTTGCAGGCTCATATTTAATTATGTTGCTTATCGGAGTCTTATTGGCGCTGTTGCTCGGGTTTCGGTTTATTTATAACAGAAGCGTTGAGTTTGTTTATTCTTTGCGTTGCGCAAAATGGATTAAAAAGAACGGTTACGACGTTTCGCAATACATAATCGATAAATTTAATGAAACGGAAGCTAATCTCGATAATGAGGGGGTAATAGGCACCGGCGAATTATTCGATTTTACCGCCGCTTCTTTGTTTGCGAAAGACGAGCGGGCGCGAGAAACCGTCAAATTGCATTTTATAATACGAACGATGATAGCCGCGGTTTTATCGGCGTGGTTGGTGATACCGGCACCTATAATTTTATCTTTTCTTCTGACGTCGAGCTTCAATGTGGGTGTGCTCTTATCGGCGTTGATACCCATGGCAATATTGCTATTGGCTTACTTTATAACATTTTTTACATTTACCGTAAAAGACAGCGCCAAAGTCAGAAAGTTATATTATAAAGTTTAATTTAAGGCGGAGTAAAATTTATGGAAAAACAAAACAAATATGATAAAGGACCAATCTGTCCCGAGTGCGGATGTCCGATAACCGACGGCATAGAAAAATGTCCTGAGTGCGGATGCCTGATTGCGCGAAGAGATATGAATGAATCGGCGGCCGACGACGGACGAAAGAGCCGCATCCAAAGCGAAGTAGATACAGTCGGGTGTGTAAAAGCGTGGGAAAACGGCTGTCGCTCCGAAAAAACGACGGTAAAAGTTTTTGAGTATTTGTGCATTGCCTTGAATATCGTCGCCGTCGCTCTTGTAATTGCCGCCATTATTCATTTGAGCGTAAAATGGTCGGACATACACGACAATATTTTAATGTATCACGTATTCTGGCGGAATATGGTAAGATATTGCGTATGGTTCGGCATGGCCTTGGCGTTTGCGAAATTATTCGACGATATTTCCGAATGTTTGAAAATAAAACGATGCGCGCTATGGCTGCACGCGAAAGGCGTGGAGACGTCATCCTGCATGACTTTAAAATCTTACGCCGCCGCAAAACGTCGCAAGGCAGGGTCGCTGTCTTGCAATCTATACATAGCTTACTATGCGCGGCATACGCAATATCTGAGAGCGCACATAATCGCTTTCGTTATTAAAAGCGTCATAGTGTTTATTTGTTTTATCGCGGGCGGAATATGCTTGGGTCCGGGATTGAACGAGGTCGTGTTTCTTTCGGATACGGACTATATAGATTGGGCGGTTGCAATCGGATGTTGCGTCGGAGGTTTGGCCGCGTTCGGCATGGATACGATTGCGGACTATATCTTTAAAAAGATAATGGCTCCGCGGGCAGAGAAATGGCTTTTCGAATCAAAGGATAATAACCGCACTTAAATACCGAGGTTTGATTTTTAAATTGTAAAAATTTGCGTGAAACGCTTGACAAGCGTGTCCGCGGTGTGGTAATCTTATAGAGCACCGTTTAGGCGGTGTTTTATTTAGTGCCATTTCGGAGGGCATCATGGAACCTAAAAACGTAAGAATAACGCTCGAATGCACGGAGTGCAAACAGCGCAATTACGACACGACCAAAAATAAAAAGAACGACCCCGACAGAATCGAGCTTAAAAAGTACTGCCGTTTCTGCAAGAAGCGCACCGTTCATAAGGAAGCCAAATAAAATGGCGGATGAGAAACTCAACGCCAAGGGCAATAATAAAAAGGAAAAAGGAAAAAAAGAGCCCGGCAGAATACGCCGCTGGTTCAAGGATTTCTTTTCCGAGCTGAAAAAGGTAACGTGGCCGTCCTTTTCCAAGGTATTAAAGCAGACCGGCGTCGTGCTTTTGGTCGTCGTCGTGTTTTTGCTCGTGCTTATGGGCTTCGACGCACTGCTCAAACTGTTCCATGAATTCCTTATCAGCAATATCCCGTCCGAGCCTGCGGGCACGGAAGCCGTTGCGGCTGCGTTTAGGTTGATATCGGGAGGAGGGTTGCTATGACGGAAGTACAACTCCCCGAAGCGCAGTGGTATATACTGCACACATATTCCGGTTATGAGAACCTCGTAAAGGTAAATCTCGAAACGGCGTTCCAAAAGAATAACATCGAAGACAGGCTCATCGACGTTCGTATCCCCATGGAGGACGTCGTCGAGGAAAAGAACGGCAAGCGCAAGATAGTTCACCGCAGAATGTTCCCCTCGTATGTGCTTGTGAAAATGATTTACACGCGCGACATGTGGCACCTTATTACGGGCACGCGTGGCGTAACGGGCTTTGTCGGACCTCAGGGCAAACCCACACCGTTGACCGACGACGAAATCCGTCGCATGCAGCTTGAAAAAGTAACGGTCAAGACCGATTTCGCGGTGGGCGACAATATACGCGTCGTCAACGGACCTCTCACCGATATGACGGGCGAGATAAAAAGCATCAATACTACGACGGGCAAGTGCTCGGTTGACATCAACATGTTCGGCCGCATGACCCCTGCGGAACTCGATACCTATCAAATAGAAAAGATAGACTGATAAAGCCGCGAGCGTTCTGTAACGCGGAACGCGAAAAACGGCGCAAACAACGTACATAACGGGAGGAGCAAAACCGCTCCGCTTGCACCGCGATTGTAAATAAAATTTTACAAGGAGAAAGAAATGGCAAAGAAACTGCAAGCAGTCGTAAAACTGCAACTGCCCGCCGGCAAAGCCACCCCGGGACCTCCCGTCGGTTCGAGTCTCGGCCCGCACGGCATCAACATCCCCGGCTTCGTCAAGGAGTTCAACGAGCGCACGCGCGACAAGGAAGGGCTTATCATCCCCGTGGTCATGAGCATTTATTCCGACCGTTCGTTCACGTTCGTGCTCAAAAGCCCGCCCGCGGCGGTTCTTATCAAGAAAGCGTTGGGACTTGAATCCGCTTCGGCTAAACCCAACCGCGACAAGGTGGGTAAGATAACGAAAGCGCAAATCGAAGAAATAGCCAAGATTAAGCAAGCCGACCTTAACGCCGGTTCGCTCGAAACGGCTATGTCTATGGTTGCGGGCACTGCTCGCTCCATGGGCGTCGTGGTGGAGGACTGATATGAAACACGGAAAGAGATATACAGCCGCCGCCGCCGCAATCGAACGCGGTAAGATGTACGACACGAACGAGGCATTCGGCAAGATAGAAGAGATTGCCACCGCCAAGTTCGACGAGACGATAGAAGCCCATATCAAATTGGGCGTCGACCCCCGCCAAGCCGACCAACAGGTTCGCGGCACGGTCGTTCTTCCCAACGGCACAGGTAAAGCCGTGCGTGTGCTCGTAATCGCCAAGGGCGACAAGGCGGATATAGCGCAAAAAGCGGGCGCGGACATCGTCGGCGCGGAAGAGATAATAGCCAAGATTCAAAACGAGAACTATCTCGACTTCGACGTTGTAATCACGTCGCCCGACATGATGGGTCAGCTCGGCCGCGTCGCGCGTATCCTCGGACCGCGCGGTCTCATGCCCAGCCCCAAGTCGGGCACAATCACGCAAGACATCGCAAAAGCGATTGCCGACACAAAAGCGGGTAAAGTCGAATACAGAGTCGACAAGACTTCAATCGTGCACTGCATTATCGGCAAAAAGAGTTTCGGCGCGGACAAGCTCAAAGAGAACTTCGAAACACTTATCGACGCCATTGTCAAAGCCAAACCCGCCGCGGCGAAGGGCACGTATCTTAAAAGTGTGTACGTAACCCCCGCCATGGGTCCCGGCGTAAAAGTCAACGTAAGAGGCTGAGACAATTCGCAATCGATAAGAGCGGCGTAACGGAATTTTCGAAACGGCGCAAAGCTCCTCGGGCGTAACAATCGATAAAAGACAGTCGAACTTGCGGCACCTTGGGTAATGTGGCGTAACGGAATTTTCGAAACGGCGCAAAGCTCCTCGGGCGTAACAATCAACAAAAGACAAAAGTCAACACACGACAGTAAAAAAATAGCCTAAGACACAAGCGGTAAAACATAACGGGCAATAGCCCACTTGTCGAGGCGCGGAGATTGACACCCGAAAAGGGTGTAGATTAAAGCGGCGCACTCGACAAGAGCGGCGCCGCTTTTGACAGAACAAAATCTTTAAGGAGGTTAAGAAATGTCGAAGAACAATATAGAGCAGAGAAAAGCGTATGTCGCGGAAGTAACCGACAAGATAAAGAATTCGTCGTCGGTAGTGCTCGTAGACTATCGCGGCATCAACGTCGAGCAAGACACGGCAATGCGTAAAGCAATGCGCGAGGCGGGTATCGAATACCGCGTAATCAAGAACAGCGCACTTTCCCGTGCGTTCGAAGCGACCGGTAACACGGGCTACGACGACGCGTTTGTCGGACCGACCGCCGCGGCGTTCGGCGGCGACGACCCGATAGCGCCTTGCCGCGTGCTCAACGAGTATGCGGGCAAAACCCCCATTTCGGTCAAGTGCGCAGTCGTCGAGGGCAAGAAGTTCGACGCCGACGGCGTTAAAGCGCTTGCGCAAATCCCCGACAAGCAGACCCTGCTTGCACAGCTTTTGGGCTTGCTTACAAGCCCCATGCGCTCGCTGGCTATCGGGCTGAGCGAGGTCGCAAAACAGCGCGCATAACTACGCATCGGCGAATACGCGCTACGTGCGGCTCGACCGAACGTCAGGCGCGACAGGCTGTGCGCGTGCTGTGATGTAAACAATCTAATATTAAAAAACCAACCGACGCGGGACGGCTTCCCGCAAACAAACAATAAATTCAAGGAGAATTAAATCATGGCAGATTTGGACAAGATGCTCGAAGAAATCGAGAAAATGACCGTTCTCGAGCTTAACGACCTCGTAAAGAAAATCGAGGAGAAGTTCGGCGTATCGGCGGCGGCTATGGCTGTTGCGGCTCCCGCGGCAGGCGGCGCGGCGGCTCCCGCGGCGGAAGAGCAGACCGAGTTCACGGTTGTGCTTAAAGACGTGGGTCCCAACAAGATACCCGTTATCAAGGTTGTGCGCGAGATAACCTCGCTCGGCCTCGGCGAAGCGAAAGCGCTTGTAGACAACGCGCCTTCGACCATCAAGGAGAATGTTTCCAAGAGCGAAGCCGAAGAAATGTCGAACAAGTTCAAAGAAGTCGGCGCTACCGTCGAACTCAAATAATCCATACGGTAAAAGCACAGAGAAGCCCCCGAGCAATCGGGGGCTTTGTCGTGCCCGGAATTATGCGGAGAATTTCCGTTTATTTCGGTTTGTCCGAAATTGACTTGATTAGCAAGCGGCAGTGTGGTACAATATTTGAAAGGAGTTAAGGAGCGAGACTATGAACATTTACGAAACTTGTCCTACGTTTGAAAACGATAAGTACGTCGTACGCCCCGTTGCGGACGGCGACGACAAGGCTTTGTTGGATGTGTACGGCGACGAAAAAGCGACGCCGTTTTTTAACAGCGACAACTGCCACGGCGACGATTTTCATTATACTACGCTTGAACGCATGCGGCAGGCTTTGGATTTTTGGAAACAGGCGTACGCCAACGGCTGGTTTGTTCGGCTTGCGATAGCGGATAAGAATAAAGGCAAAGCGGTAGGAACGATAGAGGCGTTTCTTCGCGTCGCCGACGATTATTTTACCGACTGCGTATTATTGCGGTTGGACCTGCACAGCGCATACGAAAAATCGGAGGAAATCAAAAGCATACTGTCTTTGACGGCGCAGCCATTGTTTGCATTGTTCGGTTGCGGCAAAATTGCGACAAAAGCAATTCCGTCCGCCTCCGAACGAATCAAAGCGTTGACCGAATTCGGTTTTATTAAATCGGACGAGCCTTTAATCGGGCATGACGGCACGAAATATTACGATTATTTTGTTTTGGATGAGTAAATATGAATAGAAATAAATGTGTGAAAGTTTTGGCAATGGTCGCGGACGGGACGGAAGAGGGCGAGCTTATCAACGTCGTCGATATTCTGCACCGTGCGGGTGCGGAGATTAAACTCGTCTCAATCGACGGCGCGGAGGTAAAGAGTTCGCACGGTGTAAGGCTTGCCGCGGACGCACTTGTCGCCGATGCGGACTTTGCCGCCGCGAACCTCGTGTTCGTGCCGGGCGGCATGCCCGGGTCGGAGCGGCTGGGTCGGTGCGTTTCGCTCGTTGCCGGAATAAAGAAAACGTTGGATGCGGGCGGCCGCGTCGCCGCGATTTGCGCCGCGCCTGCGCTCGTTCTCGGCGCGAACGGATTTTTGCGCGGCAAGCGCGGCGTATGTTTTCCGGGATTCGAGACTGAAATGTCCGGTTGCAAAATTGCGGACGGCGCGCGCGTCGTAACCGACGGCAATATAACCACGGCGCGCGGGCTGGGCTGTGCGATAGACCTCGGTTTGGAGCTTGTCGCGCTTTTGTTCGACGAGCGCACCGCCGAGGATATAAAGAGAAAGATACAGTATTATTGAAATTGCGATATGCGGGTTTGAATCTCCGACCGTATGCGGGTTTGAATCTCCGACCGTGCGCGCGGTTTTAATACGCGATTTCGATTCGACCGCGTTTGCCGACAAAATCAATCTGTGATTGTAAATTGTTTGACTTACGGCACAGCGTCGGGTATAATATGTGTGTGGATAAATCGCACGCACAAAGACTGACGCCGACGGCGTTGGCGTTTCTCGGCGACGCGGCTTACGCGCTTTATGTGCGCATGCGGCTTGTCGAAAACAGCGACGACGTTTGCGGCACTCTGCACGTCAAAGCGACGAAGTACGTAAACGCCAAAGCTCAGGCGGCGGCGTTCGACGCGCTCGACGCGGACGGCGTATTTACCGATGAGGAACGCGACATTGCGCGCCGTGCAAAAAACGCGCATCTCCATGCGCACACCAAAGCGGCAACCGTTGCGGACTATCACAAAGCGACCGCGCTCGAAGCGGTTATAGGGTACTCGGAAGCGATTGGCGATGTTGCTCGGCGCGACGAACTGCTCTCAATGTGTTGCGCGGCGATAGAATAACCGCCGATTATAAAGAAAAACTTTCCGCTCGCGCGGAACAAGGAAAAGGATTTTATGCAGGTATCACCCAAAGTAACGTTAATACGCTATACTTCCGACCCCGAAGCAACGGTGGCTCTCGCCGCCAAGCTGTGTTATTCCGACCGCGAGCTTCCCGACCTTACCGAAAACATTTTGGCTAAGGATAACTCGGCTTTTATCGCGCGTCTCACCGAGATGGGGCATCTTTCGCCGATAGAGCACGCGTCGTTCACCTTTTCGATAGAAGGCGTTTCGCGCGCGTTTTTGGCGCAGATAACCCGCCATCGCATAGCGTCGTTTTCGGTGCGCTCGCAACGTTACGTCTCGGAAGATTCGTTTAACTACGTTGTTCCGCCCGCAATCGAAGAACTCGGCGCGGCGGCGGTCGCGCGCTATGTCGGACAGATGGATACGATTATGGACTGGTACCGCGATTGGCAGAGCGCGCTCGGCAGAGGTGAGAAGTCCAACGAGGACGCGCGCTTTATTCTTCCCAATGCGTGCGAGACAAAAATGATAGTAACTATGAACGCGCGCGAGCTGATGCACTTTTTCGAACTGCGTTGCTGTAACCGCGCGCAGTGGGAAATACGTTCCGTCGCATGGCTCATGCTCGCGGAGGTTTTCAAGGTCGCGCCCAACCTTTTTAAGGACTGCGGACCCGGATGCTTGCGCGGCGGCTGCCCCGAGGGTATCAAGTCGTGCGGCAAGCGCGACGAGGTGATTGACCAAAAACAAGCGCTTGTCGAAGCGGCGGAAAAATGCGCAAAAGCGTGCGAAAGCAAGGCAAATCAAAAGCAATAGGCGGACGTTATCAAGATTTACGGCAAAAACGCCGTTCTCGAACGGCTTAAAAGCGGCGGTTCCGTCAACCGTATAGAACTGCTCGACGGTGCGAAACGCGACGCGCGCGTGGGTGAGATTCTCGACCTCGCAAGACGCGCGGGCGCGGCGGTGCGTTTCGTCGACAGGCAGGCGCTCGACCGCACGGCTGAGGGTGCCGCGCATCAGGGCTGTATAGGACATTGTTCGGACTTTGAATATTCGGATATAGACGACATTCTGTCGGTTGCGCAGTCGCGCGGAGAACCTCCGTTTATCGTCGTGCTCGACGGAATAGTCGACCCGCACAACTTCGGGAGTATTTTGCGGACGTGCGAATGCGGCGGCGTTCACGGCGTGATTATCGGAAAGAACCGTCAAGTTCCCGTAACCGATACGGTTATCAAGGTGGCTGAGGGCGCGGCGGAATACGTCAAGGTCGCGCGCGCGGTCAACATAAACGACGCGGTACGCGCACTCAAAAAAAGCGGTGTGTGGGTGTACGCGCTCGACGCGGCAGGCAGAGATATATATAAGGAAAACCTTACGGGCGCGGTCGCGCTCGTCGTCGGCGCCGAGGGCAAGGGCGTTTCGAAATTGACCAAGGACCTTTGCGACGGCGTGCTGTCGCTCCCCATGCGCGGTAAAATCAACTCGCTCAATGCGTCGGTCGCCGCCGCGCTCGGCATATACAGAAAGCTCGAATGCGACGGCGGTATAGCAAGCGCCGAGTAAAAAGATACTAACCGTATCGGCAAACAAATCAATCAAAACACTCAGTAAAAAACGAGGGTAAAAAAATGAGAAAACCGATAATTGCAGGCAATTGGAAAATGAACAAGACGGCGGCGGAGTGCCGCGAGCTTGTAACTGCGCTCGTGCCCAAAGTCAAGGACGCGAAGTGCGACGTGGTGATATGCGTGCCGTTTACGGACATCGCGCTTGCCGCGGAACTGACTAAGGGCAGCAATATAAAAGTGGGCGCGCAGAACGTCGCATGGGCGGACAGCGGCGCGTTTACGGGCGAAATAAGCGCGGCAATGCTGGCGGAAGCCGGCGCGGAGTACGTCGTTATCGGGCACAGCGAACGCCGTCAGTATTTCGGCGAGACCGATAAAACGGTAAACGCGCGTTTGACGCAGGCGCTCAAATACGGCTTGAAACCGATATTATGCGTGGGCGAAAAGCTCGAAGAACGCGAAGGCGGCATGACCGAGCGCGTATGTGCGACGCAGGTAGAGGGCGCATTCGAAGGCGTGAGCGCGGCGGATGCGGAAAAAGTCGTAATTGCCTACGAGCCCGTCTGGGCGATTGGCACGGGCAAGACCGCTACCGACGAGCAAGCCGACGAAACGATTGGATATATCCGTTCGGTGGTGGAAAAGCTTTACGGCAAAAATACGGCAGACGGCATGCGCATACAGTACGGCGGAAGCATGAATGCGAAAAACGTAGATGGGCTTATGGCTAAACCGCAAGTCGACGGCGGGCTAATCGGCGGCGCGAGTCTAAAAGCGGACGATTTCGCGTATATTGTAATGGCGGCAAAATAAGCCTCTGACCCCGAAATAACGGCAAAGCGCGGCGGGCGGATACCGCCGACTATTCAAGAAACATCGGAGATAAAATGGACGCATTGATTATTCTCGACGGCTTCGGCGAAAACCCGAACGAGTACGGTAACGCAGTCAAACAGGCGAAAACGCCGTTTTTCGATTCGTTAATCGCAAAATACCCGCACACGCTAATCAACGCGTCGGGCTACGCGGTGGGACTGCCCGAGGGGCAAATGGGCAACAGCGAGGTCGGGCATCTCAATCTCGGCGCGGGTCGCGTGGTGTATCAGGATATTACGACGATTGACGACGCGATAAAGAACGGGTCGTTCAATACAAATCCCGCTTTTAACAAAGCGATTGACGACGTTTTGAAAAATGAATCCGCGCTCCATCTCGTGGGACTGCTCAGCAACGGCGGCGTACACAGTATGAACACGCATTTATACGCGTTGCTTGCTTTGTGCAAAAAGCGCGGCGTAAAAGACGTGTACGTGCATGCGATTACCGACGGCAGAGACGTCCCTCCCGATTCCGGCCGTGCCTTTTTGCGCGAGCTTTCCGACAAAATATCGGAAATAGGCGTGGGAAGCATCGCAACCGTCGTCGGCAGATATTATTATATGGACAGGGACAACCGCTGGGAACGCGTCGAGCGCGGATATAACGCGGTGTTTGCGGCAAGCGGCAAGCACTTCTCGTCGGCGGACTCGGCGATAGCGGCGAGCTATGCCGCGGGCACTAAGGACGAGTTTGTAGAGCCCGTCGTAATAGGCGATTACCGCGGCGTAAACGCGGGCGACGCAATGATTTTTTATAACTTCCGCGCCGACCGCGCGCGTCAGATTTCCCGTGCGATAACCGAACCTGAGTTTTCCAATTTCGAACGCATGGGCGGATACAAGAAAATAACGTACGTCGGTATGACGCAGTACGACGTAACTCTTAATAATATAGAAACGGCGTTCCCTCCGCGCCACCTCGACAATACGCTCGGCGAGTATCTGGCAAAGCTCGGAAAGACGCAGGCGCGCGTAGCCGAAACCGAAAAGTACGCGCACGTAACGTTCTTCTTTAACGGCGGGGTGGAAAAACCCAACGAAAACGAAACCCGCGTGCTCGTCGCAAGCCCCAAAGTGGCTACGTACGATTTACAGCCCGAAATGAGCGCTTACGAAGTAGCCGATAAAGCGGTCGAACAGGTCGAAAGCGGTAAAGACGTGCTCATTCTCAATTTCGCCAACTGCGACATGGTAGGACATACGGGCGTGCTTCACGCCGCGGTAAAAGCAGTCGAAGCGGTAGACGTCTGCCTCGAAAAGGTGGTGAAAGCGGTGTGGAAATCGGGCGGAACGGTTATCGTTACCGCCGACCACGGCAATTCCGAAGTCATGATGTTCGAGAGCGGCTCGCCGTGCACGTCGCACACCACAAATCTCGTTCCGCTCGTTGTCGCGGGAGAAAAGTATATAGGCAAAACGTTAAAGAGCGATATGGCGCTGTGCGACGTCGCGCCTACCTTGCTCGACGTCATGGGCGTGGAAAAACCGCAGGAAATGACGGGCGAGAGCATTTTGAACAAATAGAATCGACGCATCAAAAACGCGCGGGAAACCCCGTGCGTTTTTATGTGCGTAAAAATATCGCCGTAAACGCCGCGCCTTTTCGGGCTTGACAGTGCCGCGTTTTTGCGATATAATATAACGACTACGTAAAAAGGAGCACGCATGAAAAACACGAGGACGGCGGAAAAATTAAGGCTCGGCTGCGAAATAGCGCTGAGCGTCTTTACCGTTGCGCTCGCCGTCGTGTTTATCTCGATAATTGCGCAGATATATTTTTCGGCGGACTCCGACGGCGTTATGTACAGCCGCGAAATCGTTTGGAGCCGACTGCAATATGCGATAGCGCCCGTCGCGGTTTGGCTCGTGCTTGTCGTCGCATGCTTTGTTATTTCGGTGCTTTTCCCGAAAGCGTCGGCAAAGCGTCCGCCGTCCGCCGCGGAGCGCGTCGGGCGGTTGCGCAAACGCATTCCTAACAAGCGGCGCGATACGGCTGACGGAAAATACATAAACGCCGAGCACAAGCAATACGCGACGATAGAACTCGTGCGGATAATTGCGTACGCGACAGCGTCGGCGTTCGCTTTGGGCGTCGCCATATATACGATAGTTTACATAAGCGACAAATCCAACTTCACGTCGCCCAAAATCAACCCCGATATAATAAAAATGTTGCGCAACGTGCTTCCTCTGATTGCCGTCGGTTTTTTGCTGTTTATCGGCGTGATAATCTACGAACGCGCAACGGCGAAAAGACAGCTCGGAAGAATAACAAATCTGCTCGTGGCATGTAAAGGTATGCCTATTTCGCAGTCTCCGCTCGCGGCGCGGCTGGATAAAATAAAAGCATTGCTTGTCAAAAACGAGAAAGTCTCGGTATGGTGCGTGCGCGCGGCGGTATTGGTTGTCGCCGTTGTGTTTATCGGCTTGGGCGTGTGGGACGGCGGCGCAAACGATGTTTTGGGCAAAGCCGTACTGCTTTGCACCGAGTGTATAGGGTTGGGGTGAGACATGGAAGAAAATAAGAAAAAAGTCATGCCGCCCGAAAAAGAAAGCGAAAATATAAATCCGTCTATGCAAGCGGAAACGGGCGAACGCGCGGCGGATTACGGCGCGCCCGAACAAGCGCCGACCGCACAAGTCCCGACCGCCGAACAGGACAATGCTCAGAATGAGGTATCGGCGGAGGACGCGCCAGCCGAAGCGGAAGAACGCGTCGGCGGTCAAACCAATCAAGCCTGTCCCGAGAGAAAAAAGGGGATACGCGCGTGGTGGGCGCGACATAAGCCGAGCAAGCGGCGGTTTATACCGATATATTCGTTCTTGCTGTACAATGCGTATGCGCGCGGTTTTATAAAGGGCGAGATTTTCACGGGAATGACCAAGTCCGCCTGCGTGCCTGGGCTTAACTGCTATTCGTGCCCGGGCGCGGTCGCGGCGTGTCCTTTGGGCGCATTGCAAAACGCTTTGACGGGTACGGGACACGGCAGCGCGTATTACATGCTCGGAATACTGCTTTTGTATGGGCTGATTTTCGGACGCACGATATGCGGTTTTCTCTGCCCGATGGGACTCGGACAGGATTTATTGTATAAGATAAAAACGCCGAAACTGAAAAAGAGCAAAATTACGCGGGTGCTGTCCTATTTTAAATACGTGCTTCTAGTCGTGCTCGTAGTGGCGGTGCCGATTATTTATTCGATAGACAAAACGGCGGTGCCGGGATTTTGTAAATACGTGTGTCCCGCAGGAACGCTCGAAGGCGCGATAATGCTTTTGATACATCCGAGCAACGATTCGCTGTACGGCATGCTCGGCGCATTGTTCAGCTGGAAGACAGTCGTTTTGGTGAGTGTATTCACGGCGAGCATATTCATTTACAGATTTTTCTGTCGGTTCTTGTGTCCGCTCGGCGCGATTTACGGATTATTCAACAGATTCGCATTGCTCGGGATAAAGGTCGACCGCAGTAAATGCACGAATTGCGGCAAGTGCGTCGACAAGTGCAAAATGGATATTAAGTCCGTCGGCGACCACGAATGTATAAATTGCGGCGAGTGCATAAGCGCGTGCCCGACAAAAGCAATCGGCTGGAAGGGAAGCAAAGTATTTCTCAAAAACGTCGACAGCTCGCTTGTCAAGCCCGTGCCGACAGACATCGACGCGTCTGCGGGAGTTCCGAGAGGAAAAGCAGAAGTTTCTGCCGACATTGCGGCGGTTGTTGACCGCAACGAAAATTCGCCGTGCGGCGCAGAAGTCGCCGCGACGGGCGCGATAAGCAAGCCGCGCAAGCCTCGCGGTCGTGCGTTTTGGCTGAAAGCGCTGTGCATCGCGCTTGCCGCAATCTTGTATGCGGGCGTTTTCACGTACGTCAACTTTTTCGCGGCGGCGGAAGACGAGAGCGTCGAGTATTTGATTGCCGTCGATTCCGCAGACGGCGGAGCCGGACTTGTATCATTTACAATCGGCGGGAGCGATAAACCCGTGTCGACGCGCGGCGACGGCGACGGCACGAAAGATGCGCCGTACGAAGTTTCCGCGTTAAAAGGACGGTGGGACGTTCCCGTCGACGGCACGACGGCGGTTTACTTCAAGTTTACGGCGCACGACGCGGCGACATACACCGTCGACGGCGGCGAAAATCTGGAATTGAAAATTTACTATTTGACGGCGGGCAAGGCGTACGCTTTATACGATTATCAAGTGGACGGAAACAAATTTACGCTGTCGCTTAAAGCGCCCGAAGGTTACGGAAACGGCGTGGGCGATATTTGCTACGATTTCACGCTTAAAGGTTATAACGGCGTTGACGACGTAACGCTGTCGGCTTATCGCGGTAAAGTAGTTGTCGTCAATTTCTGGGGAACATGGTGCGGACCTTGCGTAAAAGAACTTCCCGAGTTCGAACAAGTGCGAGCGCAATATGCGGACAGCGCGGTAGTCATTGCCGTGCACAGCGTATACATGTCGGAGAACGGCGCGGTGCAGCGCTTCCTCGACGATAAAAAATGGAATGAGTGGGGCATACTATTCGCGCAGGATACGGGTACCAAACAAAAGAGCGACGTGTTCGCTCTTCTCGGCGGCAAAACCAACGCATATCCGCGCACGCTCGTTATCGACGCGGAGGGAGTAATCCGCGATGCGTTCGACGGCGAGGTGTCCGCACAGCAACTCTCCGCCGCAGTCGAAAAAGCGTCGGATAAAAACTAAAATCTGTCTAAATGAAAAAGCAAGGCGGCGGTTACGGAAAAACTTCCCGTAACCGCCGTGCTTTTTGTTGACTATGCGGTAAATATGTGGTAAAATAGTACAAATCTTGCACGAAGAAGTGTGCGGATTTATTTTTATACCATTTTTATGGAGGATAGCATGAAAAGACTGCAAAGAGCCGTAATCGCCATTATGTGCGTTGTATGTCTCGCGTTCGGCATGATTGCCTGCGGCGACGACAACAAGCCGAGCGGCGACAAGGCGACCTATACCGTTACCGTTAAAGCAGGCAGCGGCGTAACCGGCACGACTATGCGCGGCGTTACGGTCAAGCTCCTCAACACCGCCGACGGCACGGACGCCGCAGCGGCGAAAGAGCTTACGCTCAACGCAGACAGAACGCAGGGCACTGCGAAATTCAGCCTTAAAAAGGGCAACTACACCGTGGATATAGGAAACATTCCAGGTCTGTACGTGAACGGTTCCGTTACTCTCACATCGACAGTAACCAAGACGACCGTTACTATTACAGACCAGGCTCCGCCCGCGCCCACCGTGGAATACAAGGTGCTGTTCAAACTTCCCGACGGTACGCCCGTTGCGAATACGAGCGTGCAGATATGCGGCGGCGCTAACGGACAGTGCTACCCCGCGACGACGGACGCAAACGGCTGGGCTACTTGGAATCAGCCCGCAGGCGACTACGAAGTTCACGTTCCCTCCGCAGGCTGGCCGACTGGCTACTATTTCGACGATAGTGCGTTCAAACTTACCGCTTCGGTAAACTCGCTCAACGTAGAATTCCGCGCGCTTGTAAGCCATACCGTAACGTTTAAGTACGCGACAAATTACGACCATTCTTATTACGGATATTATGATGCAGGAGACCCCGCAGTCAATGTTTCGTTCGATATTTATGCTCACAGCAATGCGTACGGCGGTCAAGCGGTCGGCGAGAAATTCGCAACCGTTACAACGGATGAAAACGGCGTAGCAACCTTTACCGCACCTGAAATCTGCCGGTTCGAAAACATAGTCGACCCCAACGGCTGTGTCCTCGGCGACGAAGGCTCGCGCGTTCTCGAATCTCAATACTCGCGCGAAGTCGTTCTGCACAAGCCCGGTATGTGCAATAGCGCACCCATAAAGTTCACTCTCGACAAAGCCGAAACGGTAAGCTATACCGCCGACGGCGCGCTTGTTTGGTTCGAGTTCCCCAATAAGAAATCGGGTGTTTACACGCTTTCTTCCGCGGGCACCGACGGCGTAGCGAAGACCGTAAAGATGTTCGATAAGTCGGGCAGCGTGGTTAATCTCGGTTACGACCTTATTGCGGTAGCAAAAGAAACTCCCGAAAAAGTCGACATCATATTCACCGAAGAGAACAACAACTTCACCGTCGAAATTCCTCTTTCCAACGCATATGCCAGCGAAAGCGGTTTGGGTAGCAATTTGTTCGCTATAGGCGTCGACAGCGCGGACGAGGCGGGAACGTTTACCGTTACACTCACTCGTACGGGCGACTATGTCGAACCAGTATTGCCCGAAGAGGTGGATGTCGAGCCTAAGCAAATGTTTGCCAAAGAAGATTTGCCCGCCATACCCGACGAGAGCAAATTCGTATTCCTCGCGGACGGATATTATACTGACGACCAACTCGTAAAAGGCTCGGACGGCATCTATCGCTTGAAAGCCAACGAACAAATTATTTATGCGTCGTTCGGCGATAAGTACTCGTCGCCTTCCGTATTCATAAACGGCGGCGGATTTAACCAAGCTGTACTCGAGTCGGGCGGAATAGGCTTCATATTCTCCGACCAAAAAACTTACAACAACAACTATTTGGAATTTGTGAAAGCATACATAGCAGGCAGCAACGCCGACGGCTTGCACCCGCTTAACGACGAAATCAAAGATTTCCTTGTGTTGTACTCCAAGGGGCAGGGAAAAGCCGACCTTACGTATCAATACGCGACAGGATATTATGCTCCCAAATACACCGAAGTCGCTGTTACGGAAGGCGTAGGACAAATCCCCGAGTTCGGCGATTTCAAAGTAGAAGTTCCCGCAAACTCCACCGTCGCAATTGCCAACATGGTTCCTGTCAGACCGTTTGGATACCAAGAATCGGCAATAACGCTTATTACCGATAACGCGTCGATTAAACTCAGTGCGACGGAAGACGGCGCGGCTGTTAAAAAAGTCGTAGTGGACGGCGGGGCGAAGTTCTATATCAAGAACGAGAGCGCGCAAGCCGTATCCGTAAAGTTTAATGCTTTCTACGATACCGCTGACGAGAACATAACCGCCGTAGGCACGTATGTGCTCAAAGCGTTACCCGGCAACGACGCTGTAACTTACAAGTTCACGGTTCCCGAAGACGGCGTTTATACGTTCGATTACGACGACGATACGTACGGATGGAGCATTGCAGACGAAGTTGAGGGTCTTAGTTATCAAACGGTTGCGCAGCTTAAGCGAGGCACGGAACTCAAAATATCCGTCGTTCCCAACGATAATTGGTGCGAGCCCATTGCAGAGATTACGATAGCCAAAGTCGACGTCGTTACAAGTCTTTCGGTCGGCGCGAACCAAGTCTATGTCAATGCGGCCGAAAGGACGAGTTTTGTGTTCACCGCTCCCGCGGCAGATACGTACTCGTTTGCTTGCGACAAGGGCGTATTCATGAGCGCGGATAAAGACGGTAAACAGGAAATTTCCGAACCCGTCGAATTGGAAGCCGGCGCCGAATACACAGTTTGGCGTTATACGTATAATCCCGTTCTCTGCACGTTAACCGTTTCCGACAGCAATGCCCCGCCTCCTCCGTCGACTCTTACGGGCGGCGAGACGATTGAATTGGGTCAGACGTATATCGTATCGGCAAGCCCCGACGGAACGACTTATACGTTTACGGCAGATGAAGACGGAACGTATGTAGTATCCGTTCCGAAGAGCGACACCGCCGATGAACCCGTAGCCTATATCACTTTCGAAGCCGGAATGGCCGTTGAAACGGTGTCAGACATAGACGGAACCATAACGCTCAAGGCAGGAACCACATACACGGTTACATGCAGTCCGTATTCTTGGGACGTAACGGATACTATTACGTTTACGCTTACTATAACCAAACAAGCGTAATAGCGCGACAATACAGAAAATGCAAAAAGAAGAGGCAACGCCTCTTCTTTTTTTGTGCATTGAACTGTATAGTGTGCTGTGCCTTTCGCGCGCAGGCGGAGAACACAGGCGGGCGATTGCACGTTGTACGTTTGCGGCCACCCCTGTCCGCATACGACGGACATCTTCTCTCGTCGGAGGGGGTTAAGTGCGTCGCCGTTTAATCAAAGCCGTCTCTCCGTACGCGAGAGCGCGGGTTACAGCTTGTCCGCAAGGTTCGTCATTGTGCGAGCGTTCAATGCGCATTGCTATTTATCGGTAAGCTCCCTTCCGTTTTATGTGCGATGAGCATGGTCGTTTATATAAAAGCTCACACCGTACGCGAGAGCGAGAGCAAAGCTGTCGTTAGGCTCTCTCTTCGGAAAGTGAGCAAGTAGCGTCGTCGTTTATTTTAAAATTCTCATTGGAAGACGGCGAGGAGCGCTACCTTTTATTCGCAATCTCTCCTTATGCGAGTGCGCGAGGTTAATACAAAAGCCCCCTCCTTGGGAGGGACAGTGCGTCTAATCCCGTATATTACACGGCTGTTTTTGCGAACTGCGCGTTATAAAGTTCGGCATATATTCCGCCTTTTTCGAGGAGTTCCCTGTGTCTGCCGCGTTCTACTATTTTGCCGCTGTCCATAACGAGAATTACGTCGGCGTTGACTACGGTGGAAAGCCTGTGCGCGACGACAAAGCCTGTCTTTTTTTCGCCGTTTTCGGGGCGGAGCAGGCGGTCGAACGCCGCTTGTACGCGAAGCTCTGTGCGCGTGTCGATATTGCTCGTCGCTTCGTCGAGTATCATCATGGGCGGGTCGGTGAGAAATATTCGCGCGATATTTATAAGCTGTTTCTGTCCTTGCGATATGCCGTCGCCGTCGTCGATTACGGTGTCGTAACCGTCTGGCAGACGGGATATGAAGCCGTCGATGTCGGCGGCTTTCGCGGCGGCAATCACTTCTTCGTCGGTTGCGTCGGGCTTGCCGTAAGCAATGTTTTCGCGCACGGTGCCTTTGAATATCCAGCTGTCTTGAAGCACCATGCCGAAAGACTTGCGTACGCAACTGCGGCTTATATCGTCGGCGTTGTTGCCGTCGAATATTATAGCGCCCGCATCGGGGTCGTAGAATCGCATCAGTAAGTTGATGAGCGTGGTTTTGCCGCAACCCGTACGCCCGACTATCGCAACCATTGTGCCGCGCGGAACGTCGAGCTTGAGATTTTGTATGAGCGGGCGTTCGGGCGTATACGAAAAGTCCAAGCCGTCGAGACGTATGTCGCCCGAAAGAGCGACGGATTTTCCGCCGTCGTCTTGCGGTTCGACTTCGGTTAGGTCGAGAATGCGCTTTGCCGCGGCGAGAGATGTCTGGAACTCAGTTATTACGCCCGTGATTTCGTTCAAGGGGCGGGCGAATTGGTTGGCGAACAGCAAAAGCGTCGTGATGTCTCCGACGTTCATCTTCCCGTCGATTGCAAAAAGCGCGCCCATGATTGCGGCGACGGCATATACGAGCGAGTTGATAAGACGGGTCGACGGGTTGACCAACGACGAGTAGAACGTCGCTTTGAACCCGCACGTTTTGTATTCGGCGTTTGTTTCGCCGAACTCCGCTTCGGCGCGGTCGGAATACCCGTATGCGGTAAGAAGCGCGTGATTTTTGATTATTTCTTCGCCGCGCTGAAAAAGCTCGCCGCGGACGCGCGATTGCTCTGCAAAATATTTATGCGAGCCGCGCGCGATAAAGTACGACACCAACAGCGAAAGCGGAGTGAGCGCGGCTACCGCAAGCGCAATCCACCCGTTTATGCGAATCATCAATACGAGCGTGCCGATTATCGTAACGACGCCCGTAAAAATCTGCGTCGCGCCCTGTACGACGCCGTCCGCTATTTGGTCGGCGTCTACGGACAGCCTCGACGTCAAATCGCCGTGAGCCGCGCCGTCTATGAATTTGAGCGGCGCGTCCGTCATCGCCGAAAACCCGTCCAACCGCGCGTCGCGCACGGTGAGGAACGCCGCGCGTTGAGCACACAGGTTCATAAGCCATTGGAATACGAGCACCGCCGCTATAATGCCGGCAAGAACGATTACGTACACCGTCATCGTTTTAAAGTCGACGTCGTGCACGCCCGTCGCGCAATTGATTGCTTCGCCTATGACTACCGGCGCGAAAAGCTGGCTTGCCGCCGAAACGATTGCGCACAAAAACGCGGCGACCATAAGCCATGCGTGCGGTTTCAAATATTTCATGAGGCGGGTTATCGTATATTTTTCGCGCTTGTTCATGCTCCCTCCTGCGACGCGCAAAACTCCGCGTAGAGCGGACAATCCGCTTTAAGCGTTTCGTGCGTGCCGCGTCCGACTACTTCGCCGCCGTCGAGCACGAGTATTTCGTCGCAGCCCGATACGGCGCTGATGCGCTGGGAAACGAATATTTTTGCGCCCGAAACGGTTTTCAAGGCGTTTATGAATTGGCGTTCGGTCTTGTAGTCGAGCGCCGACGTCGCGTCGTCGAAGAGATACAAAATATTGTCGCGCATGAGCGCGCGCGCAATGTTGACGCGTTGGCGCTGCCCGCCAGAAAGATTTTTGCCGCCTGCCGCGACGTGTCCGTCCAAACCGTGTGAAGCGAGGAGTTCGCCTGCCTGTGCAAGTTCGAGCGCGCGTTTTTCGCGTTCTTCTGTCGCGTCGGGGGCGGCTATTCTGAGGTTTTTATCGAGCGTGCCCGCAACGACGGCGGCGCGTTGCGGCACGTAGCCGATGTTTCCGCGCACAACGTCGGCGCGGTAGCGCGACGCGGGCTTGCCGCAAAAATATATCTCGCCGTCATTAGGCGAGTAAAAACGTTCGATTAGATTTATAATCGTCGTTTTGCCGCTGCCCGTTCCGCCGATTATGCCGAGCGTCTTATCCTTTTCGAGAGAAAACGACACGCCGCGGACGTCGTAGTCGCCGTCGTAGGCGAAACTTACGTTGTCGAAGCGCACGACTTCACGCGCGTCTATATCGACGTCGGTTTCGTCGCCGTCCTCCGGCAGAGGCGCGTCGAGAATTTCGTTTATTCGTGCGGCGCATGCCGACGAACGCGTGAATATGGTAAATACGTTGCCTATTGCGACGATTGCGAAAAACGCCTGCGTCATGTAATTTATGAGCGCGACGAGTTCGCCCTGCGAAAGCCCGCCGTTTTCGACCTTTACGCCGCCGAACCACAGCGTGGCTATTATTGCGAGATTTACGACTGCAAACGCGAGCGGTGTGAGAAGCGCCGACAGCCGCGCCGCCGAAATATTGGTTTTTGCGGTGTTGTCGGCGGCTTTTTCAAACTCCGCTTTTGCGTGCGCCTGTTTGGAAAACGCGCGTATTACCCGAGCGCCGCCGAGCGACTGCGCCGACAGCCGCGCGGTCTCGTCGAGCGTTTTTTGTGCTTTTTTTATTCGCGGCAACGTGATTTTGAGCACGCACGACATAATGCAGGCGAGAGTTAGCGCCATTGCGAGGAAGATTAGCGCGAGTATCGGGTCGATAATCACGCTCATGACAAAAGCGCCTATTATGACAAACGGAGTGCGCAAAGCGAGCCGCAAAGTCATATTAAGCGTGTTTTGGCAGTAAACGGTGTCCGACGTCAGCCTTGTAACAAGCGACGCGCCGCCTATTCTGTCGTGCGTTGCGGCGGGCAGAGCGTTAATGCGTTTAAACGTATTTTCACGCAGTCGCGTGCCGAAAAACAATGCGACTTTGGACGCGAGATATTGACCCGTAACGGAAATTGCAAAGCCGCCGACGGCGAGCGCGGCGATTATTACGCAGTATTTTATAACGTACGTTTTATCGCCGTCCGCAATGCCTATGTCTATAACGTTTGCGACTATCAGAGGCACCGCGAGTTCGGCGATAGCTTCTATCAGCTTGCACAGCGGCGCGGCAATCGCTCCGACCGTCTTTCCTTTTATGAATTTTATCAGTTTGAACATCGCTAATATTATATAAAGTATGTTCGTCGTTGTCAAGCCGATACGGCGCGTGCCGTGCGTCGCATGTTAATACTTGACAGCAAAACGCATATATGTTATAATGTTACGTACAATAATTCCCAAGGGAGAGTAAAGCGTCCGAATGGACCCATCTAATTTAGCGTCCGCAATGTCATCTACGCAGATAGGTATGCTTATAGCGCTTGTTGCGCTTGTGCTTCTGTCTGCGTTTTTTTCGTCGTCGGAGACGGCGTTCACCACAATCAGCCGCGTGCGGTTGCACACTCTCGAATCCAACGGAGTCAAGTGGGCAAAGCGCGCAGGCAAGATGATTGACAGTTACGATAAGCTGATAACTACCATACTTATCGGGAACAACATCGTTAATATTGTCGGCTCGTCGCTTGCAACGGTGTTTTTCACAAGCGTCATATTGGACGGTTCGACGGCGGTTACCGTATCCACCGTCGTGATGACGCTCGCCGTCCTTATATTCGGCGAGATAACGCCGAAAACTCTTGCCAAAGAACATCCCGAAGGCATGGTTCGCGCGTTTGTCAATATTATTTGGTTACTCGAAATTCTGCTTTTCCCGCTGACCTGGATTTTCTCGATGTGGAAAAAGCTGCTGTTAAAAGTTTTCAAATTCAAAAAATCGCCGGGCATAACCGAAGATGAGCTTTTGACTTACGTCGAGACGGCGCACAGCGAGGGCGGTATAGACGAGCACGAATCGGAACTTATACGCTCGGCAATCGAGTTCGAGGACCTCGACGTGGGCGACATAATGGTTCACCGCGTGGGCGTGGTCGCCGTGTCCGAGACCGCCGACATGGATGAAGTGGCAAAGGCGTTCCGAGACAACGGGTATTCGCGCATCCCCGTTTACAGCGGCACTATCGATACGGTCGTGGGCGTTATCCACGAAAAGGATTTTCTGCTCGCATACCTCGACGGTGCGAAGAGCTTTGAAAAATGTATACAGCCGACCGTTTGCCTATCCGCCAACATGAAGATTTCGGCGGCGTTGCGTATGATGCAAAAGGGCAAGATACACATGGCTATCGTCGTCGACGAGTACGGCGGCACGAGCGGTATAATAACAATGGAAGATATTCTCGAAGAGCTTGTAGGCGAAATTTACGACGAGCACGACGAGATTGAAGAGTTTATCAAAAAAACCTCCGACAATACTTTTGTCATAAACGGAAATGCTCCGCTCCTCGATGCGTTCGATTATATGGACGTCGACATCAAAGAGGAGTTCGAGTCGTCGTCCGTCGGCGGATGGATTACCGAACTTATGGAAAAAATCCCCGTTGCGGGCGAAAAGATAGATTACGAAAACTTGCATATCGTGGTTACGCGCTCCACCGCGAAGCGCGTCGCCGAGGTGCAAATCACCGTTCAAAAAGAAGAGGAATAAGTACAGTATAAAAAGCGCCGTTGTCGTACGGCGCTTTTTTCGTGCACGGGTTATCGTTTGTTTGTAAACTCTTCGAACAGCTTTGCGAGGTTGTTCCGTTCGGGGTTCATGATTGCGCCATGAACGCGCTCGAACGCGAACGGCGCGATATTGTTCATGTAGTCTATAAGTCCTTTCATAGTTTCGCGCTTGGTTTTGCCGTCGGCGGGGCAGGGGTTTTTTATTACGGGCAGTCCGTTCTCGTTTACGAACGCCGCCGTTTCTTTTTCGCGTACGTATAGGAGCGGGCGAATAAGTTTTATGCCGGAGCGGTCGAGAAAAGAGCGCGGCGGCAGAGTGTTGAGCCGTCCCTCGAAAATCAGACCGAGAAGAAAGGTTTCCACCGCGTCGTCGGCATTATGTCCGAGAGCGAGCACGTTATAGCCGAGTTCGTTGAGCTTGCCGTCAAGCGCGCCGCGCCGCATTTTCGCGCACAGCGAGCACGGGTTTTTCTCCTTGCGCGCGTCGAACACGACCGGCTGTATTTCCGTTTTGACAATGTGCAACGGCACGTTAAGCTCGGCGCACAGCGGTTCGAGCGGCGAAAAGTCCGCGCCTGCGCCGGGGTCGATTACGACGGCGCACAGCTCGAACGGACTCGTGCAGAACCGCCGATACGCGGCAAGCCCCGCGAGAAGCGCCAAAGAATCCTTGCCGCCCGACAGCCCGACGGCAACGCGGTCGCCCTCGGCAATCATCGAAAAGTCGGCGTCGCACCGACGTATGAAAGATAACAACTTTTGAAGCTTCATTTGCGTGTATTATACAATAAACCGCTGCGCAAAGCAACCGTTTGCGGCAACCGTCGCACGCGGCGGTTACCGCAAACGCTCACAGCATGCGCGGGTCGTCCGTTCGCTCCAAAAGATAATCGAGCGATACCCCGAAGTAATCGGCAATCGCTATAAGCGTGCTGTAATCGGCTTCGCGCTCGTTGGACTCGTAACGGCTTATGCTGTTTTGGTTCATGTTCAAGTCGATTGCAAGCTTTATCTGCGTGATTCCGCGTGATTTTCGTAACTCTTTAAGGCGCATTATGCTTGACAATATTATACCACTTAGGTATAATAATATTATCCCGATACGGGATAATACAAACGTGAGAGATAGCTGTTATGGACGTTACTTATTTGGCTGCCGATATCGCCGTTATAGCTGCGGCGTTCTTTTTGGGCTTGTTTGCGGGCGGCAACCGCAAAGCGTATAGCTCGCTGACGTTTTGCGGGATAGGGTATTTGACGGTCGTTGCGCTGTTCGGCAGCGGCGGTAATTTCGATTTTTACATGCTTGTGCCGGCGCTGTTTTCCGTGGTTATCGCCGCGGCGGTTATGCTCATGCTGTTAAACGGGAGCAAGTCTATCGTCTTTTTTGCTTGGGTGCTTGCCGTTATATTTTCGGCATGGATGGTATTTGAAACCGTTTTCTTCGGGGGAATTACCGACTATTACGGCAATGCGGCGATAGGCGCGGTCATGACGGTGTTTGCTTCGCTGTTGCTGTGCGCCGTCGTCGGGTTCACGGTCGCCGCGACGGTGATTAGGAAAAAGCGCAGAGCGGTCGGGTTTTTCGATAAAGCTCCGGCTGCGGACGGGAGCGACGGCGGCGGTTACGTTGCCTATCGGGTCGAGCACAAAGGCTGTACGGTGTGCGCAATCGTTTTGGGCGCGTTGTCGTACGCCGCGGCTCTACTCGGGTTGCGCGCCGTGTTTGCCGAAATAAATATCGCCGATATGGCGACGGAGGTAATGATTGTCGCGTTTGTAATCATGGCGCTGAGCGGCGTAGCGTCGTGGCTTTTGATGCGATACGTGTATCGGGAGGGGTACGAGGGCAATGCCGTAACGACGGCGATGTACGTTTGGACTTGGATACCCGCGGTAATCGTTATTGCCGTCATCGTCGTCGCAATGCTCATAATGTGCGCGTTTACCGACGAGCAGCTGTCAGTCAAGTTCAATAAGAAGTGCTTCAAGGTCGTAGACGAAAACGGCGAGGTGCGCACGATAGAAAAGCTGACCGCCGACATGTACGAAAAATGCAAGGACGACCGCGGCGATTGGTGGGTAACGGCAGACGGCGGCAGGTCGTTCAGAAAATGCGGCGCGTACGTTTTGGAGGACGAGGACGGCAAAAAGACAAACGTGCGCGACCCGTACGACACCGATTCCGGCAGACCGTTGACCGTTGTAGACGACAAGGGCGAGATATACGACGTCGATAATTTCGGCGAGGCGACAAAGCGCGAGTAGTAACAGGCTGTTTATGCCGCAAAGCATTGCTTGGATTTCTGTCGTGTGTTTACTGCCGTTATTTGTTCATTGTTTCACCCGAATAAAGCCGTCTCCTCGGGAGAGGGGCGCGTTTGCGGGGGGGGGGCGGTATAGAAAATGAAAAATGAATAGTTAATAGTGAAAGACTGCGGGCTTACGCCCTAGTTCCTTCGCTTGTGCTCAGGAGGACATAATACAAGCGGTATTGTTTTTATTTTGTATTTATTTTATCAGAAGAGTTACGCTTCGCTTCTTATATTCCCCTTTATGGAAAAGTGCCCCGAATGGGCAGATGAGATTTGCAACGCGCGGCTTTTTGATTTGCATATGAAAGAACGTTACAACGACCACCAATGGCTCGCTTTTGCTCGCCACCCCCCTCCCAACGGAGGGGGCATAGAATGGCATTGCCTAAATAAATGGTTGCACCCCCTCCAACGGGAGGGGGTGTCCGCAGTGCGGGGGTGGTTGTACAAATGAATAATATATACACCCATCGTCGCGTTGCGACATCTTTCTTTTTGCGCCCAAAGAGAAAAAGGCCGGCACCGCCTGTTTCTGTCGTGTGTTTACTGCCGTTATAGTCGTTTTGTTGCGCCCGAAGAGCGACATTACCTTAGTAACTCTGCGAAGCTATTTTGGACGCGGCTTGCTCATCCTTTTTGCGTCAGCCAATGTGGGATGTGCCGCGGAGCGGGGATATAATAAATAATAGATACGAGATAATAAGTATGGGATGACGCCCGGATTACTTACGATGTTATGAATGACATATCAGAATGTTGCCGTTCTTACAATGTTATTTTGAGCGTAAGCGAAGAATCCGAGCAAGCTACGCGAGCCGCAGGCACAGCCTGAGTTTGTCGTGTGTTTACAGCCGTTATTTGTCCATTGTTTTACCCGATTAAAATTTGTACATCCCAAAAAAATTTGCGAAAAAAGTGTTAAATAGCTTGACACCGCGACGCCTATTATTTATAATAGCATTATTGGTTGCCTATTGCTAACCAAAGTTGCTTATTGCGAACGCTGTGAAAATAATAATTGGGAGGTATTAGTCGTGCCGCTTGCTTTGGCTAAACAAGGCGATGTATTGAGAGTCGTAAAAGTGTCGGGAGATAACGGCGTCTGTCGTCATCTCGAAAACCTCGGCATAACGTCGGGCGCGGAAATCACGCTGTTGTCGTTTGACAAGGGCAATATGATTGTGCGCGTTCGTGATTCGCGCTTGGCGCTCGACCGCAACGTCGCGCGCTCGGTTATAGTGCGTCCGATAGAGTAAAAAATTTTTTGCCGTGCGGTTCGCAATTGCGAACTTAAAATTTTGCGGAAAGGAGGTATGTTGTGGAAAAGCCGTTATCAGAATTTAAACCCGACGAGTGTGGAATGGTTGTAAAAGTCGGCGGCGAAGGGCGTATTCGGCGGAGGTTGTTCGATATGGGAATAACGCCCGGCGCGGTTGTTACTATGCGCAAGGCCGCGCCGCTCGGCGACCCCGTGGAGGTGCGTTTGCGCGGATACGAGCTTACGCTCCGTAAGAGCGAGGCGGCGTGCGTAATCGTATCGGAGGAGGACGCCGAATGAGAACTTTTGCATTGGCAGGCAATCCGAATTGCGGTAAGACGACGCTGTTCAATGCGTTGACGGGCGCGACGGCGCACGTCGGCAACTGGCCGGGCGTAACGGTAGATAAGCGCGAGGGCGTTTACAAAAAGGGCGGCGAGCATATCGCAATAGTCGATTTGCCGGGCATTTATTCTCTGTCGCCGTACACGCCCGAGGAAGTGATTTCGCGCAACTTCATACTCGAAGAAAACGTCGGTATTATCAATATCGTGGACGCGACCAATCTCGAGCGCAACCTGTATCTCACGACGCAGCTACTCGAAATGGACGTGCCCGTTATAGTCGCGCTCAACATGATGGACGAGGTGGAGCGGTCGGGCGACAGCATGGACGTCGCCGCGCTCGAAGCGGCGCTCGGCGTGCCCGTCGTCGCGATGTCGGCGCTAAAAGGCAAGGGCGTCAAAGAGCTGATGGCGCGCGCGGCGGCGCTCCCCGAAACGCGTAAAGGCTCGACTGTATTAAAATCGATGGCGCGCGAGATAGCCGCGCTTGTCGGACATTTTGAAAGCGAACGAGTTTCGTCGCCGCTTTTCCACGCCGTTAAACTGTTGGAGCGCGACGAACTCGAACTTGCTCGGCGCGGCGCGGAAAGCGCGCTTTACGCGGCGGTGTCGGGCGGCGTTAAGTCGGACGAAAGAGAAACAGCCGCGGCGCAAAACGTTATAGATTACGAAGCCGAAATAGCCGACGAGAGGTACAGGTACATTTCGGAAAATCTTGCGCCCGCAAAGGCGCGTTCGGCGTCCGCAAAGACGATGAGCAGGTCGGATAAAACAGACAGGGTTTTGACGCACAGAATATGGGCGATACCGATATTCGTTGCGGTAATGTTCATGATATTCCACTTGACTTTTTCGGAAAATCTGTTCTATCTCAACGGGTTTACCGAAGGGCAGGCGTGGATGCCGTCGCTTGTCGAGTGCGGTTTGGCGCGGGAGATAGACGGCGAAGTCGTATACAATAATTTCGGCGTGGAGTTATTGGCGGTGTTTTACGACGGCGCGGTGTTCTCGCCGGGCGTGATACTGACAAACTTTCTCAATCTTTTCCTCGACCATATTTCGAGCGGCGTGGTTACGCTCATGGAAAACGGCGGCGCGGCGGCGTGGTCGGTGGGGCTTGTCGGCGACGGCATTCTCGGCGGGATATTCGCCGTTCTCGGATTTTTGCCGCAAATACTCGTGCTGTTTCTGTTCTTCTCTCTGCTCGAAGATTCGGGGTACATGGCGCGCATAGCGTTTGTACTCGACCGCATATTCCGCCGTTTCGGCGTGTCGGGCAGGGCGTTCATGCCCATGATAATGGGCTTCGGCTGTTCGGTCCCCGCCGCAATAAACACGCGCACGCTAGCAGACGAAAAGGAACGCACCGCCACGATACGCGTGATACCGTTCTTTTCGTGCGGCGCAAAACTGCCCATACTTACGGCTGTGGCGGGCGGAATAGTTGCGGCGTTCGGCATAGGAAACGCCGACGCGATAACGTTTTCGATGTATCTTCTCGGAATCGTAGCGGCGATTGTGTGCATACTTTTGATGCGCAATACGACGCTTAAAGGCGAGACGCCGCCGTTCATAATGGAACTGCCTACATACCGTGCGCCGAGGCTTAAAAACCTAATGCGGCATTTGTGGGACAAGACCAAACATTTCGTCAAAAAAGCGTTTACTATAATTTTTGCGTCGACGGTGGTAATCTGGCTGTTCTCGCACCTTGATTGGCGGTGGCATTATCTTCCCGACGAGCAGATGAACGAATCCATACTCGCGTCGATAGGCATGTTTATTCAGCCTATATTCACGCCGCTCGGCTTCGGTTCGCAGCTCGGCACGTTCGGCTGGGTGTTCGCGGTAGCGACGATAACGGGGCTTATCGCCAAGGAGAACGTCATAGCGACGTTTACAACGCTCGCCGTTTGCATAGGCGCGTATTTAGGCGCAGGCACCGAGGACGGCGTGGAAGAGCTGACAGCATTGATAAGCGCGATACAGGGTACGACAGGCATTTCGACGCAAGTGTTTACCGCCGCGCTCATATCGTTTATTGCGTTTAATATGACGACCGTTCCGTGTTTTGCGGCGTGCGCGACGGCAAAAGGCGAACTGCAAAAGGGCAAGTTTAAGCGCACATTGCTGTTTTGGCTCGCGTCGAGCTATATAATCGGCGCGGCGGTTTACACAATCGGCGCATACGTATGGCCGCTCGCGCTGTGGCTTGCGCTTATCGCGGCGGTTACGGCTCTTATAGTTTTGAGGAATATAGGCAAGTTCGACATAACAAAAATATTCAAGCGCAAAGGGCGCGCCGAAAAAAGCGAGGTCAAGCAATGAGCGGCGTCGATATTGCGGTTATTGTATCGGTTGCGGTTTTGTTTTCCGCGGCGCTTGCCTACGTGATTTACCGTAAAATAAAAGGTAAAGGCAGTTGCGATTGTTCGGACTGCGGCGGCAACTGCGCCGATTGCGGCGGACGGCGTACGCATGCCGCGAAGAGCGGAACGGGCGAATCGGATTGCTGCTCTCATTGCTCGAAGAGCGGAGCAAAAATCGAATAATCAAAACAAAAGCGCGGCGTGAAAACCGCGCTTTGCCATTGCCGACACTGCTTGACAAGCAATTGAATAACGGCTATAATACAGAAAAAGCATATATGCGAGGTGGAACGCAATGAAACTTGCCGAAGCGCTTATCGAGCGCGCGGATATACAGCGTAAAATATCCGTTTTGCGGTCGCGACTGGAAAATAACGCTCAAGTTCAGGAGGGTACGTCGCCGCACGAGGACCCCGCCGATTTGTTTAAAGAATTCGACGAAAAAGTAAAGCGGCTTGAATATCTTATTTCGCACATCAACTATACCAATGCTACGGCAAAGTCGGCGAGCGGAAATACGATTGCCGAGCTTATTGTAAAGCGCGATATGCTCGCGCTCAAAATTTCCGCGCTCGGCGGAGTAGTCAATACGGCAAGCTCTACGGTGCGGCGCGCTACGCACACCGAGATTAAGATTTTGCCTGCCGTAGACGTCAAAGCGTTGCAAGCGACGGTGGACAAGCTGTCCAAGGAACTGCGCATTACCGAAACGGAAATCCAAAGCTGCAATTGGCTGACCGATTTGGTCGAGTAACGATAAAGCAGGTAGCACCGGCGGGGCGGGCGTCGACTCGGCGGTTAAAGTTTTAACCGCAAAAGCTTTTTTTAGCATTGTTATCCGAAATCGACTGCGGAGTTTTTATTATTACGTCATTACGATTACACGGGTACTTTTAATCTAAGGTTTATTACCTGACGCAGACCGACGGTGCGAGGGCGGGGAAGGGGATTTTGATATGCAATCGTTACGAGAACTGTACAGAATAGGCAGAGGTCCGTCAAGCTCGCACACTATGGGACCGGAGCGGGCGGCTTCGATAATGAAGGAACGCTGTCCCGAGGCGGACGCGTTCCGCGCAGTATTGTTCGGCTCGCTCGCCATGACGGGCGAAGGACACGGCACTGCGGCGGTTATCGAGCGCGTGTTTTCGCCGTTGCCGTGCGACGTTGCGTTCGACGCGGATTCGCCGTGCGACGTTCATCCCAATACCATGGATATAGAAGCGTTTTCGAACGGAAAAACCGTCGGCAAGCTGAGGTTTTACAGCGTCGGCGGCGGAGCGGTCAGGATTGAAAGCGAGCCGGACGAAACGCCGTGCAAGGTGTATCCGCACAGCACGTTTACGGAAATTTCGGAATATTGCAAGTCGAATAAGTTGCGGCTTTACGAGTATGTCGGACAGTGCGAGGGCGGCGGTATTTTCGATTATCTCCAATCTGTGTGGGAGCGCATGAAACAGACCGTGCACGAAGGTCTTGTAGTATCAGGCGTGCTTCCGGGCGTTCTCGGTACGGAGCGCAGAGCGCAAAAACTGTACAATCAGCGGCATATCGACGAGTCGGCGCAAACGCGCGAAAACCGCTTGGTGTGCTCATACGCTTTTGCGGCGAGCGAGCAGAACGCCTCGGGCGGTATAGTGGTAACTGCGCCGACATGCGGAGCGTGCGGCGTCGTGCCGTCCGTACTCAAATATATGCAGGACAACCGCGGTTTTTCGGACGAACGCATAGTGCGCGCTCTTGCCACGGGCGGACTTATCGGCAACCTCGTGAAGCGCAACGCTTCGATAAGCGGCGCGGAGTGCGGATGTCAGGCGGAAATAGGCACTGCGTGTTCAATGGCGGCGGCGGCTCTTGCCGAGCTGTTTGAAATGGGTTTGGAGCAGATAGAGTATGCGGCGGAAGTTGCGATGGAGCATCATCTCGGTCTCACTTGCGACCCTATTGCGGGGCTTGTTCAGATACCGTGCATTGAGCGAAACGCCGTCGCGGCGATGCGTGCCATAAACGCGCTGTCTCTCGCCAACTTTTTGGCGGACTCTCGCAAAATAAGTTTCGATATAATAGTAAAGACAATGCTCAATACTGGCATGGATATAAAGAGCTGTTACCGCGAAACATCGGTCGGCGGGCTTGCAAAATATTACGAGCTGGGCGGAAAGCGCAACGGCACGGCGGAGGACGAATGAACCGCGACGCAATATACGGAGTAAAAGCCGCCGTGTTCGACCTCGACGGAACGCTGTTTGACAGCGCGCGGTTGTGGTCGCAAATAGATATAGCGTTTTTGAAAAAACGCGGGCTTTACCCTACGCCGGAGTACAAGCGCGCGCTCGCCGCGCTCGGCAATATGGAGCTTGCGCGATTTACCGTCGATTATTACAGATTGAGCGACACGCCCGAAGCGCTTGTTCGCGAGTGGACGGACATGGCGCTTTTCGAGTACGAACACAATATTAAACTTTTCGACGGCGCAAAAGAATACGTGCTCGACGTTTACGAGCGCGGAATAACCGTTGTCGCCGTTACCAGTCTCGTGCGCGAGCTTGCCGAACCGTGCCTTGCGCGCGGCGGGCTGCTCGACATAATGAAATCGCTCATAACCGCCGACGAAACGGGGCTTAGCAAAACATCGCCCGAAATATACCGCTATGCCGCGAAAACGGCGCGCGCGGAGACTAAGGCATGCGTTGCGTTCGACGACGTGGCTCGCGCCGTTCAATCGGCAAAGCTCGCCGGCATGACTACCGTCGCCGTGCGCGACGCGGTCGGAGAGGGCGATTGCGGGCAATTCGAGTACGCAGATTACGTCGTCGATTCCGTATCGGACGCGCCGCGGCTTTTTGCCGAGGACGCGCCAACGTCGGACGGTTAAGTCCGTCGGTCAGTCGGGTTCTACTATATCGTCTATAAATTCGTCTTTGACGGCATAGGAATGCAAATGCGCCATGCCGTTTTTGTCTATCAGATAAAACTTGTTGCCGCTTTCCCACGAACAGTCGGCTATGCGGTCGTACCCGTCGAAGAAGCCCGACAGGTCGGATTTAGTGATGCTGTTTTTAAGTCCGTCGGACAGCATTGCGTACGCGGACGTCGTGTCGCCGTTTTTGACGAGCGAGAACAGCCGCGCTATTGGCGACGACGGCGGCGGAAGCGGTTGCGCGTTGCCGTAAACGATTATATAGCGCGGCGACAGCGTCAATAAAAAATGGTCAGGACCGAGCCGCACGCCCGTGGCAAGCTCGCCGTTGAAATTTTCCGCGCCGTTGAGCTTGACCGTGTAGGGCAGCAGTGTGTGTTTGAGCGGCAGAGCGGTAACGTACACGACGTCGAACTCCGACATACATAGGCAGTCGGCGCGTTCTACGAAACAGCCGTTTATCAAATACACGCATTCGAATTCGCTTTTTATATGCAGTTCCATATGGAAAATATATGTTTGAAGTCGGCGCGCTATGTATATTTATCGAGCGATATGTCTATTATCGTATGCGAATAAGTGCGGACAAGCCGCAGTTTTTCGGAGGGTATATGAATAATAACACAAGCTGGACAATTGAACAGACAAAAAAACTGTTTTCTCTGTGCGACAAAGCAAAATGCGGCGGTTCGAGTCTGTCCGACGCTTTCGGGCTGATGGCGGCGGAAACGGGACGGTCGGTCAACTCGGTCCGCAATTATTACTACGGTCAAGCCAAGACTTTCGAGCTGGTTCCCGAAATCGCGCAGAAGCTCGGCATAAAAAACACCAAAGTCAAGCGCGACGCATTCGTGCCGTTTAAAAGCGGCGAGATACGCGAGCTTATAGAAAATGTGATTGTCGGCAAGGCGCGCGGTAAATCGGTGCGCGCGACAATATACGAAATGGCGGGCGGCGATGCGAAGACGGCGTTGCGGCTTCAAAACAAATACCGTTCGGTGTTGCGCTCGCACCGCGACACGGTGGAGAGCGTAATGAATTCGCTCGCCGCACGCGGCGTGGAATACGTCAATCCGTACGATAAGAACCGCGGCGACAATTTTGCGCGTTTGACGGAATATATCGCGGCGCTCGACGAGTCCAAAGTCGGCAGTTTTCTGTCGCTGATAGAAAAATTAAAGTAATTGCGGCGCACGCTCCGCAAATATCGCAAATCGCTTGATATTTTGTTCGCCGAGTAGTATAATACACGTACGAAAACAGCGAAATACGGGGTTGGCATCATGGAATCGGCAATAGACAAAAACGGAATGACGGAGGCGCAGTTCTTAAAAGAATATGACGTTTCGCGTTATTTTCGTCCGTCGGTAACGGTGGACGCCGTGCTGTTGCGCGTTTGCGGCGAGAAGGGCAGGATTCTGCTTGTAGAGCGCGGCGGACATCCGTTTATCGGCAAGTGGGCGTTTCCGGGCGGCTTTGTGGAAAAAGACGAGTCTTGCGAGACCGCCGTCGTCCGCGAGCTTTGCGAGGAAACGGGCATAGTCGGCGTGCCGCTCCGTCAGGCGGCGGCTGTTTCCACGCCGTGCCGCGACCCGCGCTGGCGCAATATTACCGTCGTGTTTTATGCCGAACCCGAGTCGGACGTCAACGCCGTCGGCGGCGACGACGCGGCAAAAGCCGAGTGGTTCGACTTTTCGGTAAGCGCGGACGGTAAACGCGTTCGCTTATCGTTCGATTCGGAAAGCGCGAGCTTTACCGAAACTCTCGATGCGGAGCGCGACGCGTTCGGCGACGTTGACATAAATAAGACTAAAATAACCGAGCGCGGCGGCATGGCGTTCGACCACGCGAAAATAGTTTACTATTTGTTCGACAAAATCAAGCGAGGCATAAGATGAAAATCGCACTTGTAGCCACAGGCGGCACAATAGGCAGCCGCAAGGATTCGGACGGCGTTATCAGACTTTCTTCCGCCGCTACCGAACAGATAGCGTCCATAGTGGGCGCAAGCTCGGTGTTCGATTCGCTGTCGACGCACAGCGAGCGCATGGAATTTTCCGACCTCAATAAGTTCCGCAATATAACGCGCGAGGCGCTGGATACTCATCCCGACGGCGTGGTGGTAACGCACGGCACCGATACTCTCGCGTTTTCTTCGGCGTATCTTGCGTACGCGTTTTGCGATACGAAAGTGCCCATTGTCATGTGTTCCGCCGATTTGCCGCTCACCGAGCATGACAGCAACGGATTCGACATCTTGCAGTCGGCGAAAATGTTTTTGCAAAACCGTCGTCCCGGCGTTTTCGTAGTGTACAAAAACGCGGGGTTTGCGCCGCAGGTCCATCACGGCGCGCGGCTTTTGCCCGCGCACTTGCACGAGCATTTTTACCATTCGCTCGGCGATTGGGGGTTTAACGACAGCGGGCTTATGCACGGCATGGATTTTGACCTCGGCGGACATAAAGCGCTTATGGTTTCGCCGTACATAGGTCTTGATTATTCGTCCATCAATCTCGACGGGTATTCCGCCGTAGTACAGTGCGCGTACCATTCGGGCACCGTCAATGCCGCGGACTTCAATGCGTTTGCGAGCCGTTATCCCGACGTCCCCATGTTCTTGACCGCGGGGCGGAAGAAATACGCGGGGCAGGACTTCGTTCAAAACGTAATACAGTGCCACGGCATAACGCAGACCGCGCTGTACATAAAAATATTGATAGGCTTGCAGAATAACGTCAAAGATTTGCCGGGGTTCGTGCTTAAAAACGCTTGCGGCGAAATCGTAACCGAAAAGTACTGAGTAATTAAACGCATAAAGCAAAAGCGCTTGCGGCTGTTGAAACCGCAAGCGCTTTTTTATAGCGATGTTTCCGTTATACAATAGCGTTCGTCCAGGGGTTTGCGTTGCTGCCCGTTATCGGAAGTTCGCCTTTGAGCACGTCGGCGAGCGACGCATATTCTACGTTTTTGCCGTCAAATATGAATTGTTTGTTTTCGAGATACCAGTGGTCGTTATAGACCGTAACGCCGCCCAATCCCGTGGAGACGAGCATTTGCGTGCTTTCGTCCACCTTTGCATTGCGCAACG
>CATLGX010000008.1 GCA_949948785.1 uncultured Christensenella sp.
TATCGCGATATTCGTTTTGTCTCTTATCGGTTTTATCTGCGTAATGACGGGCTACGGAATCAGCAGTAATACGTTCCCGCCGCACGAGAAGAAAAAGAAAAAGACGGGCGCGGTGCTTGCAATTTTCATCACCGATTTGGTGTGCGGCGTGATTATCGGTTTGTCTGCAATAGCGCCGGTGGTCGGTTCGTTTTCTTATAATACGGATAAAGAGATAAGTATAGGCGTGGATGACAGCGGTAAAGCCAAACTGACGTGCGACGATACATACCGCGGCTATTATGTGGGCGCAACGGTTTTCAAACTGGATTCCATTCAAGGCGATTTCATATTCAGAATAGATACCGACGACGTCTCGCAGGACGCGCTTGTCGGTTCGATTGCGCTTGTACATTATGACGACGTAAAGAATAAAAGCGCTTCCGAAATCTTCGAGGCGGTCGAACAGTATTTTATCGGCGCCAATGACCGCGGGCAAACGGGCGAAGGATATGCTTATTATAATTTTTCGGCGGGCTACGACGACGAGTACGCAATAGTAGTCGGATTTACGGCGACCGGAAATATCAGCATTAGGTACGAATACAGTTTGGAGTATTTGTTTTAGTCCGAGGGATACGGTATTTCGGTTAATTTAAAAAACATACGAAAAAAAGTTGCAATTTTCATATTGGTTTGATATAATGGTCGAGGTAACCGTTAGGCGGCATAGCTCAGCTGGCTAGAGCATCCGGTTCATACCCGGCAGGTCATTGGTTCAAATCCGATTGCCGCTACCAAATAGGCGAGGGCGCGTTTCGCGCCCTTTTTGCGTATAAGCCGAGTAGATGAGATTATAGGAGAAAGCATGAAGAAAATTCCGTACAAGACGTATCTGACCGAAAACGAGCTGCCGAGAAAATGGCTCAATATCAAGGGATTCATGAAAGACAAGCCCGACCCGTTGCTCAATCCCGAAACGGGTAAGCCGTGCGTTAAGTCCGACCTCGAACGAGTGTTCTGCTCGGCGCTTGCGGAGCAAGAACTTGACGTCGACAGCAAATACGTCGAAATCCCGGAGCGCGTGCTCGATTTTTACAAGCTGTTCAGACCGAGCCCGCTCATACGCGCGTACGGGTTGGAAGAATATCTCGATACGCCCGCTGAAATATATTACAAGTTCGAGGGCAACAATACGTCCGGCTCGCACAAGCTCAACTCGGCGGCGGCGCAGATTTATTACGCCAAAGCGCAAGGGCTTGACGCGGTTACGACCGAAACGGGCGCCGGACAGTGGGGCACGGCGCTCGCCATGGCAGGTGCATACTTCCATATGCCGATCAAGGTGTTCATGGTAAAAGTATCGTACGAGCAAAAGCCGTTTCGCCGCAACGTAATGGCTGTATACGGCGCGTCGGTAGTGCCGTCGCCGTCGGATACAACCGCGGCGGGGCGCAAGATTTTGGCGGCGCACCCCGGCACAAACGGCTCGCTGGGCTGTGCCATTTCGGAAGCCGTCGAAGCCGCAGTAAACGACGCAAGCGGAAAAACGCGGTACGTTTTGGGTTCTGTGCTCGACCAGGTGTTGCTCCACCAGTCTGTAATCGGTTTGGAGACCAAAGCTGCGCTCGACAAACTCGGCGTCAAACCCGACGTTATAATCGGGTGCGCGGGCGGCGGCTCCAATCTCGGCGGACTTATCGCTCCGTTTGTCGCGCAAAAGCTCGACGGCGAAAGCGACGTCAGACTAATCGCCGTCGAACCCGCGTCCTGTCCTTCTCTCACGCGCGGCGAATATAAGTACGACTATTGCGATACGGCAAAGACGACGCCGCTCGCAAAAATGTATACGCTCGGTTGCGATTTTATTCCCAGTCCGAGCCATGCGGGCGGACTGCGCTATCACGGCATGAGTCCCGTGCTTTCAAAGCTGTATCACGACGGGCTGATGGAGGCTAAGACGTACACGCAGACGGAAGTGTTTTCGGCGGCGGTCGAGTTTGCGCGCATAGAGGGTTTGCTTCCTGCGCCCGAGTCCGCGCACGCAATACTCGGCGCGTTCGACTGTGCGAGAGAGTGCAAGAAGACGGGCGAGAAAAAGGTAATCGTTTTCGGGTTGACGGGCACGGGCTATTTCGACATGAAAGCGTACGACGAATTTCTCGGCGGAAGGATGTCCGATTATATCCCTACCGACGCCGAAATCAAAGCGGCGCTGTCCTGAATAACCGTTTCGGAAAAAACTCGCGTGAAAATCGGTGCGGTTTTGATTGACAAAACAGCCGAATTGTTATAATATAAATTTACAAGTTTTATTACGCTCACTTCGGTTTACATGCCTTTTCGGTCTGCGGTTATAAAAGTTGAATACTAAAAGGAGATGTAAGCTGTCTCATGACTGATAAGGTATTGACCTGCAGAGATTGCGGCAAAGAATTTACTTTCACCGCCGGTGAACAGGAATTCTACGCCGAAAAGGGTTTCGAGCACGAGCCTACGCGTTGCCCCGAGTGCCGCAAAGCGCATAAGGCACAGCGCGCCGCCGCCCGCAATAATCATCGTAACGACTGATTGTCAAACTGACTGTACAAAAGGACGCATAAGCGTCCTTTTGTGTTTTCATAACGCATTGCCCGCGCTTGACACCTGCCGACGGGTATGCTATAATTACCCAAATGGATTCGGATAGGCTGGACATAGAAAAGACGTTGCAGTATATGACGCTCGACGAAAAGATACGCATGCTCACGGGAGAGGGAATGTGGCACACTTTCGGCGCGGGCGAGCTTCCGCGCGTTCGCATGTCCGACGGTCCGAACGGCTTGCGCTATGCCGACGGAGCGACGTTTTCCGCACTGCCCGCGGTGTGTTATCCCACGCCGTCGATGCTGGCTAACAGTTGGGACGAGACGCTTATCTACAACGTCGGCGCGGCAATGGGACGGGAGGCGACCGCGCTCGGCGTCAATCTTTTGCTCGCGCCCGGCGTCAACGTCAAGCGCTCGCCGCTTTGCGGACGCAATTTCGAATATTATTCGGAGGACCCCTATCTTTCCGGCATGCTCGCGCGTGCGTTTATAAGTGGAGTGCAATCGACGGGTGTGGGCGCGTGCGTCAAGCATTACGCGGTTAACAGCACCGAAACAATGCGCATGTACTGCGACGCGATTGTCGACAGGCGCGCTCTGCACGAAATATATTTAAAGCCTTTCGAGCTTGCGCTCGCCGCAAAGCCCGCGGCTGTAATGTGCGCGTATAACAAGGTAAACGGCGAATATTGTTCGCAGAACGAATATTTGTTAAAAACGGTTTTGCGCGACGCGTTCTCCTACGAGGGGCTTACGTTGTCCGATTGGGGCGCTGTGCGCGACAGGGGCGCGGCGCTCAAAGCGGGGCTTGACCTCGAAATGCCGGATTCTCTCGGTATGTCGGAGCGGTACGTCCGCGCCGCGCTTGACGAAGGAACAATTACCGAAGGCGACATAGACGCGAGCCTTCGGCGCGAACTCGAACTTATAGACAACGTATACCTCGAACCGTACGGCGATTACGATTCGGACGCGCACGACAAGCTCAGTTATACTGCCGCTGTCGAGAGCGTTGTATTGCTCAAAAACGAGAACGATTTTCTTCCGCTTACAAAAGACATGCGCGTCGCCGTAGTCGGAGAACTCGCCGAATCCGCGCCCGTCGAGGGCGAGGGCAGTTCGCATGTGGTTCCGACAAAGATTATTTCGGCGCTCGACGCGTTCGCGTCGCGTTCCGTCGAAGTGTCTTATTTCCGCGGTTACGGCGCGGATTTGACTGCCAAGCAGAATTCCGCTCTGATTAACGAAGCCGTTTCCGGCACGGCGGAATCGGACGCGGTAATAGTTTACGTGGGCGCGCCAGCTCCGAGCGAAGGCGCGGACAGGCATACGCTCGCGCTTCCGCCCGAACAGGATAACCTTGTCAAAAGTCTGACCGACGCGGGAAGACGGGTCGTCGTCGTGCTGTGTTCGGCGGGTCCCGCGCTAATGCCGTGGGTGCGCAAGGCGTGCGCCGTTGTGTACTCGGGGCTTAACGGACAGAACGGCGCGCTCGCGGCGGCAGACGTTTTGTACGGCAGAGTAAATCCGCGCGGCAAACTTACCGAAACTTTCCCGGTCGACGAGAGCGAAGTAATACGCGACCCCGACCCGTTGCGGTTGCTGTATCGCGAGAGCATTTTCGTGGGATACCGATATTACGACGCGATAAAACGCAGAACGCTTTTCCCGTTCGGACACGGTTTGTCTTTTGCTACTGTCAAGTATGACGGGATGAGCGTAAAAAAACTGCCCGATAACGGATTCGAGGTAACGGTAGAGCTTTCCAACGAGTCGGCGCGCGACGCATACGAAATAGTGCAGATTTATGTTTCCGATTGCACTGGCAGAGTGATGTGCGCGGACAAACAGCTTGCGGGCTTTAAAAAGGTGTTTATCGAAGGTAAAACTCGGACGCGTGCGGCAGTCAAGCTGTACGGCGGCGCGTTTGCGTTCTACGACGTCGAGAGCGGCAAATTCCGCGTTCCCGACGGCGAATTTAAAATTTCGGTCGGCGCGTCCGCGTTCGACATCAGGCGCGAAGCGACGGTCAAGATAGACGGAGATTATACGGGCAGGACAGAGCCGCCCGCGTCGTACAAAACGCCCATTCGCGCCGGGATAACCGATGCCGATTTTGCGGCGTTGTACGGAACAGAATTGCCTCCGCCCGCGCCGCGTCCCCGAAAAGGCGAGCATACCATGGACAGCTGTCTCGACGATTTAAAGCATACGCTCGGCGGAAAGATAGCCGTCGCGGCGGTTAAGCGCAGGGCGAAGACGGCGGGAGCGGTCGGTTCTCCGACGTACGAAGCGTTTTTAAACAGCGCGCTGTATACTCCGATGTCGGCGACGGTAGCCATGTCGGACGGCGCGATGTCCGAAAATACGGCGCGTGCGCTCGTAGAAATGGGGAACGGAAAGTTTTTCAAAGGGCTGAAAATGCTTATTTCCAAAAAGCGGTAATGCCGCGCGCGGAAATTCGGTTGATTGCGGCGGAGACTTCCGCCGTGTGCTCGATACAGAAAATATAGGGAAAAGGTGCGGTTTTGGAACGGATAGACGTTTTCGATTACATAGAGCGCGCGTGCGCAGTGCTCGACGAGAATGCGAGCGGGTTTGCGCACGCCGCGGACAGACTGACCGAGTATTTGCAGAACACGTTCGGCGGCATTGACGCGACGGTCGGCGTTACTTCGCGCATCAAGACGCGGGACAGTCTCAAAGAAAAAATACTGCGCAATAATCTATATAAAGAATACGCCGCAGACAGACTTGTTTTCGAAATGCACGACATAATAGGCGTGCGGTTGGAATGCAGGTTCTTTAAGGACGAGGAATATCTTTACGCCAAGATACGCGAGGTTTTCGACGCGGAACTCGGCGACGGGCTTTATGCGCCGAGCGGCAAAAAGGCGATACGGCTCAAATTGGACGCTCCTCAACCCGAAAAGCAGAAGAACGGGTTCAATATTTACCGCATAGACGGAAGCGTTATATATGCCGGAGAATGCTATAATTTCGAGTTGCAAATAAAATCGCTCGTCAACAGTTTTTGGTCGGAAATAGAACACAAACTGATATACAAAAACAGCAGATACAATCAATTCGACAGCCTCATGAAAGATTTGCTCAACTCCATACACGAGAGTCTCACAGGCGTCGACCACCAGCTCAATCTGATATTCGACAGGTTTGCCGGCAACAGTTTCGACAATCAGCAGACGCAACTCGAAAATCTTTTTGCGCTCGGGCTTAACGAGATTTACACCGCGATTGTGCGCGCAAACACGGGAATATCGGTTTCCATTTCCGAGTATTCGGAAGCGATAGTAAAGTACCTTTTGACAAGCTCGTCGTACACAAAACAGGCGGGCGGCGGCGTGCCGGTCTCTACGCTCGTAAGGCGAGTGCTTGCGCCGGAGCGCGCCGAAAACGGCGGCGAGACCGCGTATTCGAGCGTTTTGATAAGCCTGATGGAGTGGATGCGCAACGTCGATTATTCGTCGATTGCGATAGGAGAGAAAATCGAACTTGCGCCCGTAACCACGGACAACGACGACGTTGCGCGCGTGTTTTCGGACAATATGAATTCCGATTTTTACCTAAATACGTGTTTCCATATATTCTTCTCGCTCGAACGCGGAAACGACGAACAGGATTTTATAGATTACATCAACTATTACGCGTCGCGCATCCTCGACGGCAAAACGCAGGAACAGCGGTACAGAACGCTCGCCGCGCTCGTCGAAACGGACGCGCACAAACTCCCGCTCGAAAGTACGATTGCCGCGCTGTCCGAAATTTTATAACGACATTATTACAATAGTCGAACGATTCGCCCGTTCCGTATGTTTATATGGAACGGGCTGTTTCGATTATTGCTTTTGCGGTATTCTCTGAACAGCCGCGACGGAGTATTTACTAAATGTAAAAGCCGAAATCGTCAGGCGGAACACTTTTTCTTTAACATAAGCTCTATTATTTGTTCGTCCGTTTCGTGCATGCCGAAGCGCGCGATGTCGCCGACGTTGTCTATGGTGCGCTCTATATTGTCGTCGAGTATGCCGTCGCCGCCGAGAAACATACTGCCGTTGCGGTACATTTCGAGTCCTATAAGTCCCGCGTCTACGGCGGAGGCGATTTTCGCGGCGCAACTCGATTTTGCGCCGTCGCAAATAACACCCGAGTTTATGGCGAGCGCATTGGCTACGGTGTGCGCTATCGCGTCGTATCCTCCGCCCATCAGAAAGCAAACGCCCGCGCCCGCGCCGCAACCCGCGCTAACCGCGCCGCAGTACGCCGACAGTTTTCCGATTCGCGATTTGAGCCGTACCGTTACGAGATTTGAAATGACGAGCGCGCGTATGAGCTTGTCCTCGTCCGCGCCGAGCTCTTTTGCGTATTCGATGACGGGGAGAGATGCCGTCATGCCTTGATTGCCGCTACCTGAAACTATTACAACGGGCAAATCGCATCCGTTCATGCGGGCATCGGAGCCTGCCGCCGCGGCGGCTTTTGCGCGCGTTTGAACGCCGTCGCCGAATGCGGAGAGCAAGGTTTTTCCTATTTTCGCGCCGTAATCGCGGGTAAGCCCTTCGCGCGATATGGCGGTGTTATAATCGATTTGGCGTTTGATTGACGGCGCGACGTCTGAAATGTCCGCTTCGAGCGCGAAATCGTAAATGTTCTTTACGGTGAGCGCGGTTTGCCCGACGTCCTGCGCTTCCGTCTCGTTGAAGCGTTTGTCGAATACGCTTTTGCCGTCCTTTTCTATATGCACGACGTTGGTGTGGTGTTTTGCGATGCGGCATGCCGCTTCGCGTCCGCCGCCATACACCGTAACGCAGATGTCGAATACGCACGCCGAGTTGCTCTTGGATACGGAGAACTCCGCCGATTTTACGTATTCGCATATTCGTTTGCGTTGCGCTTCGTCGACAGTGGCTATCACTTCCAACTTTTTATCGGCGTCGCCTGCGATAATGCCCGCGGCGGCGGCGACGGGAATGCCTCGCATGCCGTCGGTGTTGGGAACGACAACGCTCTTTACGTTTTTTAAAATATTGCCGCTTACTGCGACGTCTATCTTTTCGGGAATCGCGCCCAACGCGTCGCGCGCGATTGCGGCGGCATACGCTACCGCAATCGGCTCGGTGCAGCCGGTCGCAGGGACGAGTTCGTCGTTGAGAATATCGAGTAAGGATTTGTAAATCAGCCCGTTCATGTGCATGTTATAGCATAAAATACTGGATTTATCAAGGACTTGCCCGAAAAAAGTCGAAACGGGCGCGATTGTTTTGGAAAAAACATTGACTTTGCCGTCCTTTCATGTTAACATAAGGCATAAAATGTTTTGTCGGCGAAAAACCGAGTTCGCTTTGCACGGGGGTGTACGTGGTAGAGCTTTATGTTACGGATACGAGATGTTTCTCGGACAAAGAGCTCTTTGCCGAGGTTTACCGCTCACTGTCCGAAAACAGACGCAATAAGATAGACGCGTATAAGTACGATGCGGACAAATTTTTGTCCATGGGCGCGGGTTATCTCTTGGAGCGCGGCTTGCGGAATTTCAATGTGCCGTTGCAGGTCGGACATATCGAGTACGGGCGAGACGGAAAGCCCAAGCTCAGAACAGGCGAGCATGTGTACAACTTTAATTTATCGCACAGCGGAGTGTATGCTGTGTGCGCGTTTTCGTCTACCGAAGTTGGCGTCGATATCCAAAAAGTCTCGCCGAGCGTCAGCGACAGAATTTTGCGCGTCGCCTGCTCGCCGCACGAATATTTGTATTTGACCGAGCTGAGCGGTGAAGAATGCGTTTCCGAATTCTATCGGCTGTGGACGATAAAAGAGAGCTATATGAAATATCTCGGGTCCGGACTTTCGTTGCCGCCGACCGCGATAGACGTCGACCTCAATCTGCCCGTTTCCTTGTGTTTGAACGGCGTAAAAAAGCGTGCGTTTTTCAAGGAATATCCGCTCGACGGCTATCGATTGACTGCGTGCAGCGGCATCGACTTGTTCTGCCCGACAATCAAAATCGTAACTCCGCATGCGTAGGAGTTTGATAATATTCCGTTCTTGATTTCAAATTGCGCCGCAAGCAAGCGGCGTTTTTCGTACTCGACTAAGAGACAGTAATTCCGTACATACTATGCCTATGGAAACAGCAGTGAAGATTAAACGCATAATTCCGTCGGCATGTTTGTTGTTGCTTATCGTCGCCATGGTTGCGGCGGCTTTTCTTCCGCCCGTGCGCGGCGGCGGCGCGGCGCCTGCGGCGGCAACCGAAAATACGCGCACGGACGTCGAAGCTATGCGCGCGCTCGGCGACGCGTGCGCGTTCGCGGCGCGTAACGATTTTTCCGTAAAGACGAGCGGCGAGATAAAAGCCAAAGCGTTCGGCATCCCTTACACGCAAAGGGTCAAGGGCGGACGCAGTGTAAAGGGCGGGGTTTTTTCGGAGTATGCCGAAACCACGTCGGCTTTCGTCAAGTCGGCGTTTCGCAAAAAATCGGTTGCAGGCGGTGTGGAAGTGTCGCGCGGCGAGTATAAGGGTAAAAAATTCGTTTACGGCAAGCCAAAACTCATGTCGCGCGAAAATTACGAAAAAACTTACGGCAAACCGGCTACGGGTATTGTCAGATACGAAATTGACGGTACGGTAAAACGCGCCGAAAAAATAAAAGACGGCGTATATAAATATACGCTCAATCCCAAATCTGCCGCAATGTTCACGCGCAACGAGGTGAAAACGCTCACGAAAAGCAAAAAGCACCCCGTTTACGAAAGCGTGTCGTTCACGCTGTATCTTGACGGCGACCGTCCCGTCAAAGTCTGTTCAAAAGAAGTTTTCCGCGCCGACCTTTGCGGAGGCTTGCGCTGTACCGCGACTTATACCGAAAATTTCGATTTCGCGGCTTAACTAATCGAGTATCAGATTTTCGGGCAGAAACGACGCGTCGTCCAAAAACTCGCTTACCGTTATGCCCAGCCCGCTGCAAAGCAGGATTAGCGTGCGAAGAGAAATACCGTTGCACCGCCGTTGCATTATGCTTTTTACCGTGGCGAACGGAAGCCCGCTTATTTGCGCGAGCTTGTATTGCGTGAGATTACGTTCCCCCATGTAATGTAACAGTCTGTCTATAACTGCTATGTTAATGGTGTTCATATGTTTTAGTGTACGCTACACCGACATATGATATAGGATTAAAAATTATTCTTTCGGCTGATTTTTAGTCCTAAAATTTAAAACGGCGGGCAATTGCCCGCCGAAATCAGTAACAGGGTTGATTTTCGGTTAATCCGCGTATGCGAAGTTTTTGAATCGAATGAGGTCGGCGCGGTATGCGGCTATATAATATTTTGCGGAGTCGAGATTTTGCTCGCGGAAGTTACCGCACTCTCGCGGCGTCGCGCCGGGAATTTCGCCGTCGAACGCGAGAATGAAATCGCACATTTCGACTATGAGCGGATAAACGTTTTCGGGAGACTGCTCTCCGAACATAACGAGATAAAATCCCGTGCGGCAGCCCATCGGTCCGAAGTATATTATTTCGTCGGAACGTCTGTGCGAACGCAGAAAAGTCGCGCCGAGGTGCTCTATCGTATGCAGGGCGGGCATGTCCGCGGGCGGTTCGCGATTTGGAATGGTGAGGCGCAAATCGAACGTCGTCGTTACCGCGCCGTCTTTTGCGTCGCGGCGCGAAACGTACAGTCCGCGTCGGAGCGTCAAATGATTTATTTTGAAACTTTCTATTTTTTTCATAGCGGTTTTACGTGGATTACATAAATCTTATATCGATGTCGCCGTTTGCGGTTTTGGCGTTTAAACGTTTTGCCGAATGCGCGGCGTCGGCGATTTTTTTGTGAGCAACGCCGTCTACCGTAATAGCGCCGTGGGTAGCGTCGAGCGACAGCTTGTAATCTTTGCGGTCGCCGAGCGGCGCGGCGTTTATTTTGCCGTTATTGGTTTCGAGTTTGAGTTCGTCGGCGGTTATGCCGCTGACGTCGATTGTGCCGTTCGAGGTGGAACATTCGAGTTTGGCGGATGCGACGTCTATTGCCGACAGCACGGCGTTTTTGCCGAGAATTGTAAGCTCGGGCGAGCTGACCGACTCGACTTTAACCGTTCCGTTGCGGCATTTGATTGCCGCGCCGCCGCCGACTTTGATGTTTTTCGCCGAAACGGCGCCGTTGGAAAGACGGAGTTGCAAATTGTTGCACTCGGCGTTTTTAAGTTCGAATTTGCCGTTGTCGGTGGAAAGCTCGACTTCGGTAAACTTGCCGCCGTCGACATATACGCCGCCGTTTTTGTTGCGAAAACGCAATTTGCCGCAAAAGCCGACGGGCAGAGTCAGTTTGAATTCGATGCGGTGCAAAATTATGCGGTAAAAAAAACTGCGCGACTTTTGCCGTATCGTGAGCGTGCCGTCGTCCGCCGTAACGTCGAAGTACTTTTCTTTGGCGGAAACGAATTCGGCTTTATCGCCGACGCCTATCGAAATGGCGGCTACGCAGTCCGTTCCGTATATTGCGATGTCTTTTACGTCCGAATATAACATGCGGTTAGTTTAGAACATTTTTGCACGGAAAGCAAGCGTTTATGCAATTAAAACGTCCGCGGCGGACGAGAGCGAGCATAAAAGCGTGCGAAAAAGCGAATTATACGGTTTAAAGCGGTTATTATGGGGTTTGCGCTTGACATAATCGGCGATTGGGACTATAATACACAGGGCTTGTGCGAGCGCTCCCGCGCCCGTGCGCAAAACCGAGCGCGAAATCGCGTTTACTCGGTAAACCGCCGAAAAAGGTTGACATGGATATTTTCAATCAAGTAATAGATACAATCAACAATTTCATATTGTTGCCCGTCGTTGGCGTGGCGTTCGGAATACAGATTATTTACATATTACTGTTCTTTTGCAAAGCCAAGACATATCCCAAAGCCAAGGTGCAGCATCGTTTCGGTATAGTTATACCCGCGCGAAACGAAAAGGATGTAATCGCAGACACCGTAAAATGTATTCTCGGTTCGGACTATCCGAAAGAACTTTTCGACGTGTACGTTGTCGCAGACAACTGCACCGACAACACCGCAGAGCTTGCCCGTGCCGCGGGCGCGACCGTTTTCGAGCGCACCGACCCCGACCCCAAACATCACAAAGCGGGATATGCGCTTAAATTCCTGTTTGAAAAAATAACGGAGCTTCATCCGAATTATTACGAAGCGTTTATCAAATTCGACGCGGACAACCTCATCGAACCCGATTACATTTCACGCATGAACGACGCGCTCGACGCGGGCGTAAAGAGCGCGAAAGGCTATTCCAATTCCAAAAACATGGGACAGAACAAGGTTGCGGGCATATCCGGACTTTGGTATATTCGCGACAACAGATTCAACTGCAACTTCCGTTCGGCAATCGGGCAGGGTACAATGCTCGGCGGAGCGGGTATGATGTTTTCCGCGGAAATAATAGAAAAACACGGCTGGGACTGTTTGACTACGTCGGACGACGCCGAATTTACCATGCGTCGGCTTAACGAGGATAAGATAAAGACGATGTACGTCAAAGACGCCATAGTGTACGAGGACCAGCCGTCTACGATTAAAGACACGTACAAGCGGTACAAGCGCATGTCGCGTCCGCTGTGCAAGATGTTCTTTACACAGGGATTAAAGTCGTTCGGACTGTTCTTCGCGCGATGGAAATGGACGTATCTCGACATGTTTTTGACGCTCATGTTCGTACCGGTCTGCGTTCTGCTCTGCATATGGATGCCGCTCTATTACGGATATTACATAATATATAACGGCGTAATGGGACTTGCTTTCGGCTGTACGGCGTGCGCCGCCAAGTTTTGGGACGTGCTTATTCTTATCGGATACGTAGTCGCTTTCGCATTCTTGCTCGCGTTTATATTACAGGCGCTTCTTGCGCTGGCGCTCGAACGCAAACGCATAAAAGTTCCCGTCAAAAAAATGATTCCCGTCGCATTGCTGTTCCCGTTCTTTATGATTATCTATGCCATAGCAATAACTATCGGCGCGTTCTGCAAACCGAGTTGGGAACAGATAAAGCGTAACACTGCGTCCGACCTTGCTCCCGTTTCCGCCGCAGCGGACGGCGGCGCGACAGCGCCCGATAGCGCGCAAGCCGAGGAAACAGGCGCCGTGCAATCGGAGCAAGAGGATAAACCCGAGGTTGAGCAAGCGGAGAGCGTGCGAGATGGCGAATAAAAAGAAGTACGATTATTTGATTGTCGGCGCAGGACTGTTCGGCGCGTGCTTCGCACAAATCATGACGGAGCGCGGCAAGCGCTGTTTGGTTGTGGAAAAGCGGCAGACGGCGGGCGGCAATATCGCTACGGAATGCGTCGACGGCATAACCGTACATAAGTTTGGTGCGCATATCTTTCACACGAGCGACAGAAGAGTTTGGGAATATGTCAACAGATTCGCCGAGTTCAACGGGTTCATCAATACGCCGATAGCCAATTATCAGGGGAAGCTGTACAATCTTCCTTTCAATATGTTTACGTTTTATCAGCTTTGGGGATGCAAAACTCCCGCCGAAGCGCGCGCGATAATAGATGCGCAACGCGCTGCGTCTGGAATTACCGAACCTAAAAATCTCGAAGAAAAGGCTATAATGACGGCGGGCGAGGACGTATACAGAACGCTGATAAAAGGTTATACGGAAAAGCAGTGGGGGCGCGATTGCAAATATCTGCCGCCGTTTATAATAGGACGGGTTCCGCTTAGATTCACGTTTAACAATAACTATTTCAACGACGATTTTCAAGGCGTGCCCAAGTGCGGTTATACCGCCATGGTCAATAACATGCTCGACGGAACGGAACTTATAACGGGGGTCGATTATTTTTCCGACAAAAAGAACTTGGACGCTTTCGCCGAGACCGTTGTATATACGGGTGCGATAGACAGGTTTTTCGATTACAGATACGGCGAGCTCGAATACCGTTCGCTCAGGTTCGAGACCGAAACGCTCGATATGCCGGACTATCAAGGCAATGCCGTCGTCAATTACACCGAATACGACGTGCCGTATACGCGAATTATAGAGCATAAGCATTTTAACAACGAGGGCGGCGAGCGTACCGTAATAACGCGCGAGTACCCGCAAAAGTTCGAAAAAGGAAGCGAGCCGTATTATCCGATAAACGACGAAAAGAACAGCGCGCTTTACGCAAAGTACGCCACGCTTGCCCGAAAGACGAAAAACGTGATATTCGGCGGACGGCTTGCCGATTACAAGTATTTCGATATGGATGATACCGTTTCCGCGGTGTTTGCCGCTACGGACGGCATCGCGTAAGTTGCGTACGGTGAAAACCCCGTCAAAAAGATTGACAAGCGCATAAAACGGTGATATAATAACCGCGAAATCAGTGCGGAAATGGCTCAATGGTAGAGCAGTAGCTTCCCAAGCTGAAGGTTGCGGGTTCGATTCCCGTTTTCCGCTCCACGAGGTGTAGCGCAGTTGGTAGCGCGCATGGTTAGGGACCATGAGGCCGCGAGTTCGAGTCTCGCCACTTCGACCAAAATAGCATAAGGGCGTATTCGGCGCCCTTTTTGCTTTTAAATAAAAGATAAAATCCGTGTAATGGGAATCAAACGAAAACTTACCGAAAAATTAAAGTCGCACAGACTGACCGCCGACCTTGTGGAAAACTATGGCAAAAGAACGGCGGTTTTCGCGTTCGTAGCCGCCGTCGTAACGGTTGCGTTTGCGACGATGAATCTCGTCGGCGCGATACTTTACGAATCGGTGTGGTACGCTTCCGTTTCGGCGTACTATTTCATATTGCTTATTTGTCGCGGCGGAGTGTTGACCGCCGACGCCGTTTATAGGCGGCGCGTCGACGACGGTCAAAGATGCGAAAAGTTTGCTTGGACGGTACATCTTGCGAGCGGCGCCGCAATGGTTTTGCTCGAAGTTGCCTTGGCTTCGTCCGCGGTGCAGATGATTGTTTCTAAAACCGCGTCCGAGAGCAACGATATTATGGCGATAGCTACCGCGGCGTATGCGTTTTTTAAAATGGGACTTGCCGTTTACAATCTTTTTAAGGCGCGCAAGTTCGACAGTCCGTTTACGCAGGCGCTTCGCAATATAAGTTTTGCAGACGCGTGCATGTCGATTGCTTCGCTTACCGTTTTATTGACGGCGACGTTTTCTAAAAGCGCGGAAGACAAATCGAAAATGCTGTATGTGGAAGCCGCGGTTATTTTCGCGGCATGCGCGGCGATTATAGCCGTTGCCGCAATTATGATAATACGTTCGGTCAAGAAAATAAAAGAGCTTAAAAAACAGTGCGGAGAAAACGGCGATTAGTTATTTTATGCGTTTTCGAGAAGCGCCGCGAATGCGTCTTTATCGAGCGGCTTGGAAAAATAATAGCCTTGAATATCGTCGCAGCCTATTTCTTTGAGATATGCGAACTGGTCGGCGTTTTCCACGCCTTCGGCGGTTATGCCGAGCCCGATGTTTTTCGCCATTTCTACAATGTGGCGAATGAGCACTTCGCCTTTTTCGTCGTCTATATTGTCTATTAGGCTTTTGTCGAGCTTGATTGTGTCGAAACAACCGGAGCTTAAAAGCGACAGAGACGAGTAGCCCGTGCCGAAATCGTCCATAAGTATTTTAATGCCGATAGTGCGCAGTTTGTTTAAAAGCGCGATAATGTTTTGCTTGCCCTCGACGGAGCTTTCCGTTATTTCGAGCTGTATTGACGAATTGGCAAGCCCGTACTCGGCGAGTATGCCCGTTTGTTTTTCGGCGATATTGCGGTAGCACAGCGACGCGCGGCTTATGTTTACGGACACGGGAAGAATCTTTTTGCCCGCGTCGAGCCATTCGCGCTGTTGCGCACAGGTTTTTCGCATAACGTATTCGTCCAGCTTTGTTATCTGACCGTGCTTTTCGAACAGCGGAATAAACACACTCGGGGAAATGACCTCGCCGCAACGCGTCCATCTCACGAGCGCTTCCGCGCCGACGGGTTGTTGCGTTTTGGACGAAAATTTCGGTTGAAACCATATTTCGAATTCGGAGTTTGCCACTGCGGAATCGATGTCGGTTAAAAGCTCGCGCCCGTATAAGTGTTTTTGATTGTCGTCGCTGTAATAGAAAGAGCAGTAATCGTTGTTGTCGTCTTTTATCGATTCGACTGCTTGGCGCGCGCAAGTAAAACAGTTGTTGACATCGCTTTCGCCTTTGGCGCGGTAAACTCCGAACTTGGCGTTTATCGCGGGCGAGTCGAGCTTTTCCGCGAGCGCGCTCAGCATGTCGTGCATTTCCGCTATGCGTTTACGCAATACGTCGGCGTTTGCGTCCGTTACGAACAGGATAAATTCGTCGTGTCCGACGTGAGCGATATATTCGTCGGCGGAAAGTCTGGATTTGAGCGTCTCGTATATTTCTTTGAGAACGGCATTGCCCGCGTCTACGCCGACGGCGACGTTTATTGACTTGAAGTCGGCGATGTCTATCGCTATGTAAGTGCCGGTAGTCGCACGCCTTTCCGTCAGACGTTTTTCGAACATGACGAAGTTGTCGCCGCCCGTCAAACTGTCGACGTATGCGAGCCGCCTTGTCGTGCGTCTCTGTTTGCGCGTCAAAAGCAATAGTGCGGCGACGCTTGCCGTTACGACGGCGACGAATATGACGAGCATAAATACGAGGGCAAGGTCGATTGACGATATGCGTTCTTGCATATAGTCGGTCGAAACCGTCGTAATTATTGTCCATTTGACGTCGCCGTCGAGCATTTGAATACTGCGGCAGTAATAATTGCATTCGTCGTCGTTCAGAAAAATCCTGCCGCCGCCTTTTCCCTCCGCCAGCGTGGATTTGAGCGCGGCAGTGCGGTCGGCGTTGCGCGCGTCCGCCGCCAGTATGTCCGAAAACAGGTTTTTCGCGAGGTCTTTGCCGTCGGTACTCGGCGCGACGATTACTTGACCTTCTTCGTTGATTGCATAGCTTTTTCCTTTTCCGCCGAACGATTTGATTTGTAGCTCCGCATTGAATTCGGTCGAATAGTAGGTCAGCCCGATAACGCCTTCGATATTTTCGCCGTCGCCGTACATAGGCGCGCTTATAATATTGAGCGGCTTGTGTTCGTCGCTCATCGCGTCGTACAGAATTTCGGTAACTGTACACTTGCCCGCCATGCCCCGTATGTAAAAATCGCGGTATGACAGATTGGTGTCGCCGTGTCCGCCGTCCGTGCTGTAAGCGTTGCCGTCCGCGTCGCACATAGCTATGCGTATCAGTCCGAGCGCCGAAGCGAGCGGTTTTAGTTTCGAGATATTGTCCTTCGGCTCGCCCTCAAATGCGACAAGTTCTTTTTCGACGTTGCGAAGAAGCGCGTAGTTTTCTTCGATTTTTTTGTTGACTGCGTTTGCGTTTTGTTCGGCGACGTCGGAAAGATGCCTGTCCACTTCGTCGCCGACGCCGGCGCGCATAAACGCGACGCAAATAAAAAACGTTACGAGTATACTCGCAATCGCAATCGCCGCTATGATTATGCCGAATATGAGTTTTCGGTTTACGGTTTTTCTCATTTTCCCTCGTGTGTCAATCTTTGCTCATTTTGATTTTACTATATCCGCGGACGAATGTCAATATCGAATCGAAATTCGGTCGGAGCGAAAACGTGTCGCGACTATCGCTCTGCCGCCGTTTGCTGTCGCTGTTGACTTTTGCGCGCGGTTGTGTTATATTTTAAGTAATATTTGTTTGGCGCGGATACACTAATGAAAGATAACGACGAAAAGCGCGGCGCGGGCGACGGAGAATATCGGGAGAAAAGCGAAAAACGGCGGCGCGAAGCGGTCGAGAGTTTTGCTCGTTCTTTGCTTGCCGAAAGCAACGAGAGCGCGGCGACGGCGGACGGCGCAATCGAATTCGACACGCGCTCGACGCGCCTCGGCGTCGAAGCCGAGCGCAAACCGAAAACGGTCGCATTCGACAAAGCTGCGGAAAAATCGAAAAGAGCCGAACGCGACGGGCACAGAAAAAGACTGCGCGATGCGCTCGCCCGAACGGACGATTTAAGTTCCGCGGACGACGGCGCGCTTTTGGAGGCGTTGCTGTCGTACTTTATACCGCGGAAAGACGTAACGCCGATAGCGGACAGCGCGCTCGCTTCGTACGGTTCGTTATGGCGTGCGCTCGACGCTTCGCCTGTGGAACTCGAAAAGATTCCGTCTATGACGGAGCGCGCGGCGAGAGTAGTTTCTTATGTGGCGAGACTCGCGCACGAACGCGAAACGCGAGAAATCGCGCTCAATAACCGCGACGAGGCGTTGGCGTTTCTCGCGTCGCTCAATGCCGGCGACAACGCGGCAAAAACCCACGTCGTATATCTCGACGCCGATTTTTACGTTATCGGAACGGAGAGCTTTCGCGGCACCGTCGATTGCGCGGATGTTGTTCGCGGCGTATACGCGCGCTCGGCGAAGTCGGTAATAATAGGCAGGCGGGACAGCGCGGTGCTGCCGCAATGGCAAAACGGCGCGGAGTTTGCGCATACGATTTCCGAACTTCTCGGCGCGGTGGAAGCGGTATTGCTCGATATAATCGTTTTTACGGGTTTGGGATATTATTCGCTGTGCGGCGGCGGTGTCGACGGATTAACCGCGTTTACTTTTACTCCGCTCGCGACGGTGCGCGACGTTGGCGCTGTATTGCGTTCCGCTACTGCCGAGTGCGACGGCGACGAAGATTAACGCGGGAAGAAAATCAAAAGCGACCCGTCTTTGACGGAAACGGAAGCCTTCGCGGCGGACTGTGCCGTTTCGTTGGATACCCCGAGCGGAAAATCGGGAGTGAGCGTCGCGTTTTCGAGTTTGTACGACAGCGCGGACAGCGTTACGCCCGTTGCGACGCCGCCGTAAGCGAAAACGGAAACAATGCCGCGCGCCGATTCGGGTATGACGAATTTACCGTCGGTTACGACCGTCGAAACGCTGTTGCTGTCGACAAGATAGCCCGATGCGTCGAAATTATTGAGGTAGCGCAAAACCGCGATGTTAGCCAACGTGTGGTCGAGCCTGCCGCCCACACCGCCGTAAATGACGAATGTGCGAAAACCGCGGCGCAATCCGAGTTTGACTGCGGCGAGCATGTCGGTGTCGTCTTTTTCCCGTTTCAGTTTGACGACGTGCGCGGCAACGCCGTCGGGCACGGGCGACGAATCGAAGTCGCCGATGATTATGTCGGGAACAAGCCCCGCGCGGCAAGCCGATACGTAACCGCCGTCGGCGGCTATTACAAGGCTGTTCGCCGCGAAACTTTTGCGCGGTGCAAAAGTTTCGCCCGCGCCGAATATGACGCATAGTTTTTCCATATAGTTATTATAACACAGAAAGCGCCGCGCGTCGACGGTTTTATCGCATTTTCAAGCGGTAAAACAGAGCGAAAAAGAATTGACAACGGGGCGATACAGTGATATAATCATTAAAAACGTCGAGGCGTAGCGCAGTTGGTAGCGCGCATGGTTCGGGACCATGAGGCCGCGAGTTCGAGTCTCGCCGCTTCGACCAGAGTATAAGCCGACATTTTCCGAACGGAAAGCGTCGGCTTTTATCAATATAATAGGTTATGCTTCAACGGGCAAAACAAGGCGTGGAATACAAATGCGCGGCGGAGTTGCAAAAATGATTCGCGCGGTCGGAAGATTGCCGAGCGGTAACGCTTCGCTTTTCGATTGATTTGTATACGGGAAGCGGCGCGGCGCTTTTATCATACGAATGCAAACGCATTAGACGGACGTAAATTATCGTTTGTTTTGTACGGTTGCGATATAGGCGGTTTGCATCGTCGGATTGCGGGCGGTCTTTTTGTTGACATATTCGGCGGGCAATGATACAATTATCGCGCATGGCTTTATTGGAGTTTAAAAACGTCGATTATTCGTATCCGTCAGGCGACGATGATTTCGTAAGGGCGCTTGCCTCGGCGAGCTTAGCCGTAGACCGCGGTGAATTTGTCGCGCTCGTCGGCTGCAACGGTTCGGGAAAATCGACGCTCGCTCGGCTTGCCAACGGTTTGATAACGCCCGACGGCGGCGAGGTGCTCGTCGACGGTAAACCGACGTCGGACAAGTCCGCGCTTTACGATATACGTCGGAAAATAGGCGTGGTTTTTCAAAACCCCGACAATCAAATGGTAACGACGGTCGTCGAGGACGACATTGCGTTCGGACCAGAAAATCTCGGTTTGCCTCCGACCGAAATACGTGAAAGAGTGGACTGGGCGCTCGATTGCGTCGGCATGCGCGAGTATGCGAAAAGCGGACCGTTTCGGCTTTCGGGCGGACAGAAACAGCGCATAGCGATTGCGGGCGTGCTCGCGATAAAGCCCGAGCTTATGATTCTCGACGAGGCGACGGGCATGCTCGACCCCGAAGGTCGGCGCGAGGTGATGAACGTAGTAAAGCGTCTCAACCGCGACGAAGGCCGCGCCGTCGTAATGATAACGCATTTTATGGAAGAAGCGGCGGAAGCGGACAGAATAATTATTCTCGACCGCGGCGAAATCGTCGCCGACGGCGGCAGGGGACTTTTTAAAACTCCCGAAGTATTTACGCGTGCGGGGCTTGATTTGCCGCTTCCCGTGCGGCTTTCCGTCGCGCTTCGCGCGCGCGGGATAGAAGTCGGAACTCCGCTCGACGCCGACGAGTTCGTTGCGGCGACGCTTGCCGCAATTTCGGCGGAACCTATTCCGCCGCAGGCTGCGGACGCTTGCGCGAAACCCGAAAACGTTTTGACCGACGATGTGCCGCAAGCGGACGGCGAGGGCGATGCGGAAACGGAAGCCGAAAACGGCGGGGAGGACGAGCCGTGATTAGCGTGCAAAAACTGTCTTATGTATACAGTCCGAAAACGCCGTTCACGACGCAGGCGCTGTTCGACGTGAATATGCGCATAGAGGACGGAGACTTTTTCGGAATTATAGGCAGTACGGGCGCGGGCAAATCGACGCTTGTAAGCCATTTCAACGCGCTGACGCGCGTGCAGAAAAACAGCGGAACGGTGATTGTGGACGACATGGACCTTTCGGCGAAAAAGCCCGACCTCAACCGTTTGCGCGCAAAGGTCGGCATGGTGTTTCAGTATCCCGAACATCAGCTTTTCGACGACACGGTGGAAAAGGACGTGCGTTTCGGACCGAAAAATCTCGGAGCGTCGGCGGACGAACAGCGCGCGCTTGCCAAACAGGCGATAGAGCTTGTCGGACTCGATTACGGGGCGGTTGCGGAACGGTCGCCGTTCGAGCTGTCGGGCGGACAAAAGCGCAGAGTCGCGCTTGCCGGCGTGATTGCCATGAAACCGCAGATACTGATACTCGACGAGCCTACGGCGGGACTCGACCCCGTGGGAAAACGCGAAATCATGGAGCTTATCGTGCGCATAAAAGCGGTGTGTCCCACCGTCGTCATGATTTCGCATAACATGGACGAGATAGCGAGCTATTGCAACAGAATCGCCGTTATGAGCCGAGGCAGAGTAATCGGAGTCTTTACTCCGCGCGAGCTGTTCGGCAGCCGCGAGCTTTTGGCTGACTGCGACGTTAAATTGCCGCTTGTAACCGAAATCGCGGCGCGGCTTTGCGACGGCGGCGCGGAAATCGCCCATGATATTTTGACGGAAGACGAACTGCTTGACGCGATAGAAAAGGCGGTGAAACATGCGTGATGTAACGATAGGACAATATTACCCGTCGAATTCGATAGTGCACCGCGCCGACCCGAGGTTCAAGCTGGTTATAATGTTGATGTTTCTCGTCATGGTGTTCTTTTGCGACAGCTTTTTTTCGTTCGGGTTTTTGACGTTTTTCGTGATACTGACAATCGCGCTTTCGCGTGTTCCTCCGCTTAAAGTACTCAAAGGACTGAAAATGATAATAATCGTCGTCATTATTACGACGGTTTTGATGATGATTTTTTATACCGACGGCGACGGCAAGCCGCTTGCCGAGTGGGGTATTTTCCACATATATTTAAACGGAATATACGCGTCGATAAAGCTGGCGTGGCGGCTTATGCTGCTCGTGCTTATGCCGACGTTGCTGACGCTCACGTCGACGCCGACCGAACTGTGCGACGGGCTGGAAAGTTTGCTGTCGCCGCTTAAAAAACTGCGTTTTCCCGTACACGAACTTGCGCTCATCATGAGCATTGCGCTTAGGCTGGTTCCGACGCTTATAGAAGAGACGGATAAGATAATGAACGCGCAAAAGGCGCGCGGCGCTAAGTTCGAATCGAAAAACCCGTTTAAAAAAATCAAAGCGATGCTTCCCGTGCTTATACCGCTGTTCGTATCCAGCTTTCGCCGCGCCGACGACCTCGCCGATGCGATGGACAGCCGCTGTTACCGCGGCGCGAAGGGAAGGACGCGAATGAACAAACTCCATTTTCACGTCGGCGACGTTTTGGCGGTTTTGCTGTGGAGCGCCGTGTTTGTCTGCATACTCTTTCTCAATTATAATTGGTTGGGATGGGAGTTTATCGCCGTGCTCGGGGTGTAGAGTGCGGTACAAGATTGTTTTGAGTTACGACGGCGCGGGTTTTTGCGGTTGGCAAAGCCAGCCGAGCGGCGACAGCGTTCAGGACGCGGTGGAAGCGGCGACTGCAAAATTGTTCGGGGAGAAGTGCGCCGTGGTCGGTTCGGGCAGAACGGATGCGGGGGTGCACGCGCTTGCGCAGGTCGCGCATTTCGATTGCGATAAGATTTTGCCGTTGAAAAACATAATCGGCGGGCTTAACGCATATTTGCCGGAAGCCGTGCGCATAGAAAAAGCCGAATACGCGGACGAGAGCTTCGACGCCAGAAAAAGCGTAAAGAAAAAGACGTATATGTACGTCATGTACGGCGGCGGCGTTACGCCGCTTCTCGAAACGAGGGCGTGGCATACGGGCGCGCTCGATACGGAAAGCATGAACGCCGCGGCGGGTGCGCTTATCGGCACGCACGACTTTTCCACTTTCAAAGCGTCGGGAAGCGGTGCGAAAACGTCGGTGCGTACGGTTTTCGACGCGCATGCCGAAGAACACGGGCGGCTGACGCTGTTCTATATCTCCGCCGACGGGTTTCTTTATAATATGGTGCGCATTATTGTCGCTCAGCTCGTAAAAATCGGACGCGGAGAAAACGTCGATATAAAATCGCTCATTGAAAAACGCGACCGCACGGCGGCAAAAGAAACCGCGCCCGCAAAAGGACTGTATTTGTTTGATGTGGAATACGGCAATAATGCGTAATTTGCCATTATTGTACGTTTGACGGTCGGCATTAAAATCGAATTGTATTCGGAAAGAATTTCCTAAAATTAAATACGGGCTCGCCTATTTCCTAATTCTATAATCCGCAATAGCAGGTAATTGCGAGTTGCGAATTAAGAATTGCTATCACGGGACAGGCAAATAGCCGCATATTATGTAAGACAGACAGCTCCCGAGGGGATTTATGAGTTTAAGTCTTTGCATGATAGTAAAGAATGAGGCGGATGTGCTCGGGCGCGCTCTTTCGGACGCGCGCGTTTACGCCGACGAAATTATCGTCGTCGATACGGGTTCGACGGACGGAACAAAGGCGGTGGCGCGCGAGTTTACCGACAAGGTTTACGATTTCGCATGGAAAGACGATTTTGCCGCGGCGCGTAATTTCGCGTTTTCCAAAGCAACGTGCGAATACCGCATGTGGCTTGATGCAGACGATGTAGTGCCTTTGCGTTCGGCACGGGCGATAGCGCGGCTCATGAAACGAACCGACGGCGCCGACGTAATAATGCTTCCGTACGTGCTCGGTACCGACGTAGGGGGCAAACCCGCTTTTTCTTATTTTCGCGAGCGCATTGTCAAAAACAGCCCCGATTACCTGTTCGTCGGCAGAGTGCACGAGGCGATAGCGCTTCGCGGCAAAGTACTGCAAAAAAACATTCCCGTATACCATGCCAAGCCGCCGAGCAGGAGTTCGGGAACGCGCAACCTCGACATTTACAAAAAAATGCTTGCGAACGGCGAAGCGTTTTCGCCGCGAGACAGGTATTACTATGCGCGTGAATTGTATTTCAACGGCGACTACGTTGCGGCGTCGGGCGAGTTTGAAAGATTTATCGCCGACCCTGACGGGTATTCTGTAAATAAGACGGACGCTTGTCTGTTGCTTTCACGGTGTTATCGCGAAGGCGGAGACAGACAGGCCGCGTATCTCGCGCTTTTCGACAGCTTTCTGTACGGACTGCCCACAGGCGAGATAGCGTGCGAAATAGCGCTCATGTACTTTGCCGACGAAAAGTACGCTCTCGCCGCGTATTGGTTCGAACGCGCGGCTGCCGCCGAGCCGAACAGAGAGGGCGGCGCGTTCGTCGATGCCGAATACTACGGATTTTTTCCGCTCGTATGGCTTTCGGTGTGTTACGACAAGCTCGGAAAAACGCGCACCGCATATTACTATCACTGCCGTGCACGTAAGCTCCGCCCCGACCATCCGTCGGTTATAGCCAACGAACGGTATTTCGGCAGCCTCGATTTGAATAAATAGACAAGGTTACGGCTTTTGACGAGACCGCGCACTGTGCGCGGTTTTTCCGTGCGTTTTTAGCGCACCGTTCGAACGAACCGAGCATAACATGGAGTAGAAGAGCTACGGGCCGTCGCGACGTACCCGTACGACAAACAAAAGGAGGCATTTATGTTTTTCAACTTTTTCAACAGACCGTGCGACTGCTGCTCGGACGACGACATGAACGATTGCTCGACGGCGGACGCTTGCGACTGCCGTCCTCCGCACCCGCCCCGTCCGTGCCCGCCGTCGCCCCCGCCGCGGCCCGTGCCTTGCTGTAAGGTCGGTCCGACAGGCCCTACGGGCGCGCCCGGACCCATCGGCCCGCGCGGTTGCCCCGGCTTGAACGGAGCAACGGGCGCGACAGGTGCAACAGGTGCGCAGGGCATACAAGGATTGCAAGGCGTGCAGGGACCTCAGGGTGCGACAGGCGCAACGGGCCCGCAAGGCGTGCAGGGCATACAAGGCGTTCCGGGCGTAACCGGCGCAACAGGCGCTACGGGACCTGCGGGTGTTGACGGCGCTGTCGGCGCGACAGGTGCCACGGGCGCTACGGGTGCGGTCGGGCCTGCCGGTGTTGCCGGCGCGACGGGCGCAACAGGTGCAACAGGTGCTACGGGTGCGCAAGGCATACAGGGAATCCAAGGCATTCAAGGCGTAACGGGCGCGACGGGTCCTGCCGGCGCGGACGGTGCAGTCGGCGCGACTGGTGCGACGGGCGCTACGGGTGCGCAGGGCATACAGGGAATCCAAGGCATTCAGGGTGTAACCGGTGCGACGGGTCCTGCCGGTGCGGACGGCGCTGTCGGCGCAACAGGCGCAACCGGACCTATTGGTCCGACCGGTCCGACTGGCGCAACAGGCGCAACCGGTGCAACAGGCGCAACGGGCCCGCAAGGCATACAGGGAATCCAAGGCATTCAAGGCGTAACGGGTGCGACGGGTCCCGCCGGCGCGGACGGAGCCGACGGTGCGGTCGGAGCAACGGGCGCAACGGGTGCAACCGGACCCATTGGTCCGACAGGTCCGACGGGAGCGACAGGCGCGACAGGCGCAACGGGCGCGACAGGTCCTGCGGGTACCGTAACGCCCGCGGCGGCGGTAGCGGACGTCGAGGATACTCCTACGCCCGATGAAGTGGGCGCTACGCTCAACGAACTTCTCGCATCGTTGCGTGCGGCGGGGCTGTTGGCGACCTGACGGCAAGAATAACTGTAATACGGCATGCAAAAACGCGCGGAGAAATCCGCGCGTTTTGTATATAATCGGGAAAAGCAAACGGCGATTAAGGTTTGAACCGAACGTCGACCACCTTTATTTTGCCGCCGCAGTCGGGGCAGGGCGCGCGCGCCGTCAAGTCTTCGAACATATAGCCCATGTTCGCGTCGTTTACGAGCGCCATTTCGCTACCGCAGAGCTTGCATTTGGGCGTGTATAAATATGCACGTTCTTTTTTGTCTTCGATGGAACGAACTTTAAAGAAAATGCCTTGCGTCAGTTTTTTGCAACGGCGGCAGTAGAAAATCGCGTCGAAAGCGACAAAGCCTTCGCTTTTGAACGCGTCTTCCCACATCGCCATGCTTGCGTTGAGCTTTTCAATCTGCTGCGGCGTATAGCCCGAAAACGCGCGCTTGACGTCGGCGGCTTCGAAAAGATTTATAGCCGCTCCGCAAAAGTCGTAGTTGACCATGGACAGCGCGTCGGCATTGTTCATCATGAAAGACGTGCGCTGAGCCTCTGTCTTATTCATGAGCATGCGATTGACCGCGTCGAGAAGTTTGTCGGCTTCGCGTTCGGGAATATTGTCTACGGCGTCCTGCAACGTAGCCATGTCTCGGGTTCCTATCGTGAACACATGGTTCTTGCCGCATTTGTCGCATTTAAAAGTAACTGTCTTTATCATTTTTCTCAAAAACCCTTTGACGGTACTTATACTGCTGTCTATTATAACACGCCGATATGCGAATTTCAAGTGTTTTTTTGCTTTTTATTCGCTTTCGCTTAAATACGGGCGGTCGGTATTATTATATACGAATTGCCGATTGTAAATTACACTCGCAAAAACAGTTGACAAGGCGGGCGAGTATGTTATATAATCAACGGTAGCGCCTAAATGGGCGTCAGCGGCGGCGGGATACATCCGCAGTCGCGGTGCTTCTAATCGATTATATGTCGAACGGGAGCGGCAATACTACTATAAGGAGGTAGAGTAACAATGCCTACGATTAACCAGCTTGTTAGGAAAGGACGTGAAAAGGTCGAGTACAAATCGCTCAGCCCCATTCTCAACAACAACCCGCAAAAGCGCGGCGTGTGCTTGTCCGTTACCACGACCACTCCCAAAAAGCCCAATTCCGCTTTGCGCAAGATTGCACGCGTGCGTCTTGTCAATAAGATGGAAGGTACGGTTTATATCCCGGGCGTGGGGCACAACTTGCAGGAACACTCCGTTGTGCTTGTCCGTGGCGGCAGAGTGAAGGATTTGCCCGGTGTGAGGTATCACATTATCCGCGGTGCGTTAGACACTGCGGGTGTTGCCAAACGCAAGCAAGCCCGTTCCAAGTACGGCGCGAAACGCGCAAAATAATTCGAGGTTCGGCTTGCGTGCCGACGGCGTATGTTATGCGTTTCGAATTTCGTCGGCGCGCGGCGTAACTTCATTCAATAATCGAAAAAGGAGAGGCACATCATGCCGAGAAGAAGCGGGGTCCCCAAGCGGGACGTTTTACCCGACCCCATTTATAACAGCAAAGTCGTAACCAAGCTCGTCAATCAGATTATGCAAGACGGCAAAAAGGGCACGGCTCAGGCGATAGTATACGACGCATTTTCCATAATAAAGGAAAAGACGTCGCTCGAACCTTTGACCGTTTTCGAACAGGCTATGACAAACGTCAAGCCCCAGCTCGAAGTCAAGGCGCGCCGCGTCGGCGGTTCGACTTATCAGGTACCGCTTGAAATACGCGCCGAACGTCAGCAGACGCTCGCCATACGTTGGATTGTTTCGTTCTCGCGCAAGCGCGGCGAAAAAACCATGAACGAGCGGCTTGCCGCCGAGCTTTTGGACGCGTACAACAACACCGGCGCTTCGGTCAAGCGCAAAGAAGAAATGCACAGGACGGCGGAGGCGAATAAAGCCTTTGCGCACTTCCGCTGGTAATTTGCGCCCGCGGGAATCGCGGTATAAAGAAATTTATGGCGCAACCGCTTTGTCGGGTGCGGCATTCAATCAAACATACTGTGTAAACGCACGATAAAAACCAAGCGGCGCTTGGTCGGGCGAAACCACAAACCAACATACCACGTAAACACACGAGGGTTAAAAAAATGGCAAGAAACTTTTCACTTGAAAACACGCGCAACATCGGTATCATGGCGCATATCGACGCGGGTAAAACGACAACGTCGGAGCGTATTTTGTTCTACACCGGCAAGGTGCACAAGATAGGCGAGGTTCACGACGGCGGCGCGACCATGGACTGGATGGTTCAGGAACAGGAGCGCGGCATTACAATCACGTCGGCGGCTACGACAACGCAGTGGCGCACCGGTCCCGACGCGCCGATGACGCGTATCAATCTTATCGACACCCCGGGGCACGTCGACTTTACGGTCGAGGTCGAGCGCTCGCTCAAAGTTCTCGACGGAGCAGTCGCGGTGTTCTGCGCTAAGGGCGGCGTCGAGCCTCAGTCCGAAACGGTCTGGCGCCAGGCGGACAAGTATGCCGTTCCGCGTATCGCGTACGTCAATAAAATGGACATCAACGGCGCAAATTTCTTCAACGTCGTAGAGATGATGCGGACGCGGCTTCACGCTCACCCCGTTCCCATTCAAATACCCCTCGGCAAGGAAGACACGTTTAAAGGCATGATTGACCTTGTAACGATGAAGGCGGAAATCTACACGGATGACCTCGGCACCGTTATCGACGAAACCGACATTCCCGAGGAGTACAAGGCGGAAGCCGAAAAGTACCGTCAAATTCTTCTCGAAGCGGTTGCCGAAACGGACGACGCGCTCATGGAGCGTTTCTTCGAGAACAACGGCGCGGACTTCACCGTCGACGAGATTCGCAAGGCTATACGCAAGGCGACGCTCGGCATGACGATGAACCCCGTCTGCTGCGGCTCGTCGTATAAGAACAAGGGCGTTCAGAAACTTTTGGACGCGATTGTATATTATCTTCCCAGCCCCGTCGACATCGCGCACGTAAAAGGCACCAAGCCCGACAGCGAAGTCGAAGAGGAACGCAAGACGGACGACAACGAACCGTTTGCGGGATTGGCGTTCAAGATTGCCGCCGACCCGTTTGTAGGTAAGCTGGCGTTCTTCCGCTGTTACAGCGGTGTTTGCCCCGCAGGCTCGTACGTGCTCAATTCTACCAAGAGCAAGAAAGAACGCGTCGGCCGCGTGCTTTTGATGCACGCCAACTCGCGTACCGACATAGACGAAATTCGCGCGGGCGACATTTGCGCGATAGTCGGTCTTAAAGACACCACCACGGGCGACACGCTGTGCGACCCCGCGCATCCCATCGTTTTGGAGAGCATGGAGTTCCCCGAACCGGTTATTAACGTCGCAATCGAGCCTAAGACCAAAGCCGGTCAGGAAAAAATGACAATGGCGCTTGTCAAGCTCGCGGAAGAGGACCCGACTTTCAGAACGTACACCGACCAGGAAACGGGTCAGACCATTATCGCAGGCATGGGCGAACTTCACCTCGACATCATTGTCGACCGTTTGCTCCGCGAGTTCAAGGTAGAAGCCAACGTCGGCAAGCCGCAGGTTGCTTACCGCGAGACTATTCGCAAAAAGGTCGAGGCGGAAGGCAAGTACATCCGTCAGAGCGGCGGTAAAGGTCAGTACGGCCACGCCAAGATTATCATGGAACCGCTCGAACAGGGCGCGGGCTATGTTTTCGAGGACAAGACCGTCGGCGGCTCCGTTCCCAAAGAATATATCCCCGCTGTCGACAACGGCATTCAGGAAGCGCGCATGAGCGGTATCCTCGCCGGTTACGAGTGCGTGGACTTTAAAGTTACGCTTTACGACGGAAGCTATCACGAAGTCGACTCGTCCGAAATGGCGTTCAAAATTGCAGGCTCCATGGCGTTCAAGGACGGCATGAAAAAGGGCGACGCGTTCCTTCTCGAACCTATAATGAAAGTGGATATAACGCTTCCCGACGAATATCTCGGCGACGTTATGGGCAACGTGAGTTCGCGTCGCGGCAACCTTATGGGCACGGACCTCATAAACGGCAGCCAGACGATACACGCCGAAATTCCGCTTTCGGAGATGTTCGGCTATGCGACCGATTTGCGTTCGCGCACGCAGGGCCGCGGCAACTACACCATGCAGTTCGACCACTACGCCGAAGTCCCGAGAAATATAGCCGACAAGATAATCGGCGAGCGCGCCCGCAACAACAATAACTAAAAAATAAGCCGCGTCGTCTCGGCAAAAATACTCGGATAATCTTTGTCAAAACGGTTGAGATTTTTCCGAATATGTATTATAATTAAGACGAATTCAAATTCAGTAATTTTTTTGGAGGACCATAAACAATGGCTAAGGCAAAATTCGACAGAAGCAAGCCGCACGTGAACATCGGCACGATTGGACACGTCGACCACGGCAAAACCACCCTTACCGCGGCAATCACCATGGTGCTTGCTTCCAAAGGTTTGGCAGAGCAAATGCGTTACGACCAAATCGATAAAGCGCCCGAAGAAAAGGCGCGCGGTATCACCATCAACACCTCGCACGTCGAGTACCAGACGGCTAACCGCCACTATGCTCACGTCGACTGCCCGGGGCACGCGGACTATGTTAAAAACATGATTACCGGCGCGGCTCAGATGGACGGCGCTATCCTCGTCGTTGCGGCAACCGACGGCGCAATGCCTCAGACCCGCGAGCACATCCTTCTCGCGCGTCAGGTCGGCGTTCCCAAAATCGTCGTGTTTATGAACAAGACCGACCAAGTCGACGACCCCGAAATGCTCGACCTCGTCGAGATGGAAGTTCGCGACCTTTTGACGAGCTACAACTTCGACGGCGACAACGTTCCCGTTATCCGCGGCAGCGCGCTCAAAGCGCTCGAAGCGGCTTCGTCCGGCAAATCCGACGACAAGGCTTGCGACTGCGTCATGGAACTCATGGCTGCCGTCGACGATTATATCCCCACCCCGACGCGCGACGTCGATAAGCCGTTCCTTATGCCCGTCGAGGATATCTTCACGATTACCGGCCGCGGCACCGTTGCTACGGGTCGTGTCGAACGCGGACAAATCAAAGTCGGCGACCCCGTCGAAATCGTCGGTATCCGCGCGACCAAGAACTCGGTCGTTACCGGTATCGAAATGTTCCGCAAGTCCCTTGACTTCGCTCAGAGCGGCGACAATGCGGGTATCCTTCTCCGCGGTATCGACCGCAAGGACATCGAGCGCGGACAGGTTATCGCCAAACCCGGCACCATAACCCCGCACACGGAGTTCAAAGCGGAAGTTTACGTCCTTAAAAAGGACGAGGGCGGCAGACATACCCCGTTCTTCGACGGTTACCGTCCGCAGTTCTACTTCCGTACGACCGACGTTACCGGCTCGATAAAACTTCCCGACGGTATCGAAATGGTTACGCCCGGCGACAACGTAACGATGACTGTTACGCTTATTCACCCGATTGCCGCCGAAAAAGGTCTCCGCTTCGCTATCCGCGAAGGCGGCAGAACGGTCGGCTCGGGCGTTATCTCCGAGATAATCAAATAATTCCGTATAACAGGGATTAAATATCAATAAGCAAAAAGAACGACCTTCGGGTCGTTTTTTTGTGCTTAAAAAGAATGAAGCCTCCCGAAAGCATTTGACACCGCGCGGAACAAGGGGATAAATACAAAAAATACGAGCATATTCTTCTTGATTTTTTATGCGGGCTGTGTTATCATAGTGAGGCGCATCGGAGCGCCGTTCGTAATTTACGGTTGCTGTGTCGACAGGGAACGAAAACAAGAAAAAACAATAAGCGCCCGTAGTTCGGCTGTCAATGTCAGTTCCGATGCTGTGTCGACACCGAACGAAAACAAGAAAAAACAATAAGCGCCCGTAGTTCGGCTGTCAATGTCAGTTCCGATGCTGTGTCGACAGGGAACGAAAACAAACAAATAAGCAATAAGCGCCCGTAGTTCAGCTGGATAGAATGTCAGATTCCGATTCTGAAGGTCGCAGGTTCGACTCCTGTCGGGCGTACCACTTATGAACAGTACGATATATCACAGTGAGTAGCCGTACTGTTTTATAATATACAGGAAAGAAGAGAGGATAAGAGAAAAAGAAGAAAAAGAGAACTAAAAATGGGTTAAAGATTAGGCACAAAGTAACAAAAGGGAGAAGAAAACAGTTAAACTGGAAAGAGGCGAAAAAAGGCGAGAGAAAAGGAGCGAAAAGCATTGACAACGGAAGAAATAAACAGAA
>CATLGX010000009.1 GCA_949948785.1 uncultured Christensenella sp.
GTCTCGGGGTCGTAGTACCGCGTATTCAGATAGTAAAGGTTCGTTCCCGTATCGTAATAGTAGCCACGATAACGGAAGGGGTTAAGTTGGGCTATCTCCGCATGGGCTTCGTCGAGTATTGTCGTCTTGCACTTGCCCCACGCGTCGTAGAAATATTGTATCAGCCGTCTTACCGCTATGTCAAGTATAAACATACAAATCTAATATAATGTTATATACTTAAAGCTATATAAAAAGCTACCGCAAGCTCAAATAAACGAACTTGCGGCAGCCTCTCGATAATACCCTTTATTTAAAGTCTTAACTATTGAAATCTTTCGGTTCAAGAGATTCGGCATTATTTGTAGTATTACTTTCATTGTTGTTTGTTGGCGAATATAATTTTGATAAAAATATTCTCTCTGTCAACATCGCCAAAAATCCCAATCCTATAAGAACAACATATGTTAAGACTATTGATATAGTAACAACTTTCCAATATACGCCAATCGGATTTATCAAATACGTCATAATTAAAGCCATTAAATAACATATAACTGCTGTCGGTATCATAAAACAAAACTCATAAAGCAAACTAAACCCGATACTCTTCGCGCGTTTAATATGGTATGCGCCCATCATAAGCACAATGAACCACCCAACGATAGGTATAAAGGTTAAACACATTTGAAGTCGATAGTTGATAACATTGGACATTGGTCGTTTACTCCTAATAAAGATAGATTTAAATTTATGTTATACGTATTGTCAGCTCAAACCCGAAGATGAAAGATGCACCTATTTTAAGAACTCCATTCTTATACTTAAGTGTAAATCCTATAGAGCCGATTAAGAATTCTGCGTCAATATATTTACTATATGCTCCTATAGACAAGGCGGTGGCCGATGCCTCAATTCCAAAGTTATTGGCTTCAAAACCCAATCCGGCAGAAACAGAACCGATTTTTATCGACGCATAGGAACTATCATCTGTTATTGTACCATAAATCCTAAACTCAAACAAATCTAAAGAAATGTCAAAAACTTTAACTCCCCAATCCGCTCCTTTAATTATATCAACAGACCACGAAATCGCCCTTGCTTCCAAATGAGATAAAAAGCAGTTTAATAAATTATTGCTCTGAAAAAGTCGATTACGATTCCTTCCAAACTGCCAAACATGCCCTTTATATGAGAATAACGAATCCGTTTCAAATCCAATACTTAATGAAGAGCGGCCATTAGCATCCATTCGCATTACGGGATTGTTGCCGCAGTACGCAAAAAGGTTAAGTCCGTTTATCGCGTCGGGATTGAGGAACTTCGTATCGTCGGCGGATATAAACCGTCCCGTTTCGGGGTCGTAGTACCGCGCGTTGAGGTAGTACAATCCCGTTTCCGTATCAAAATAATAGCTTCGGTAACGAATGGGATTTACCGCACCTATACCGCTGCCGTCGATTTCCTCTACCTCGCAATTGCCCCACGCGTCGTACTTGTACCTTGCGGCAAGCGAAAGCGTTTTATCTGCATTAAGTTTGTAAATGTGCGTTACGTCGCCTTGGAAGTTTCTGCGGAAGACATATTCTGTAGTTTTGCCGTCCTTTATCACCGTCAGTCCGTGTATCCCGTCGACTGTGTAATTGTACCATATGTCAAGCTCGTTGTCAATACGGAACAAAATAACCCACGAGCTTACAATGGCTCGTGGGTTATTGATGTAGCATTAATAAATTATTTATTCAAAACAATTCTTTATAGCAATCTTTACAAAGCCAAATTATACCATCCGCGGTATAACATCCCTCTCCATCTTTATCTATACATTTATAACATTCATTGCAATGAACATGCCAAACCAATGAATAATCGTTATTTGTTTCTTTCATTAGGCTATCGGCCATTTCACGTGGTAAAATCGAGTCATACCAACGTTGAGGGTTGTTTCTATATAATTCCTTTAATTCCATCGCATAATCTAACGGAATCACATATTGGAACTCCACATTACTGTAATCATCAATCATTTTATCACTTAAATATCCTCATAAAAATTTTTAAAACTCGATTCACCCAATCCCAATGCGGTTTTATTCCAGCGGGGTGGTGAAGGTCGGGATGAAGTGAATCATATGTGTTGGGATTAACCCAAGCTCCCCTATTTGAACCCGGGGCGCCTTTACCTCTCCATTCAAAACCATCGCCCGGCGGAATCGTCGGGTCATCACCCGGCCAACTTCCCGGTATCCATTTAGCCATTAAAACGACCGAACCTGTTACACCGATACCGACGCCAATAGCAACAGCCGTTCCAACAGATATTGTACCTACGGCGGCGCCACCGGCAAACATTCCGCCGCCGGCTAACGCTAACGCGCCTCCGCCACCAATAAAACCACCTATCGCTGACGCCCCGGCAATTAAGCCGCCCACGGTACCTCCGGCTACCGCACCAATTGCTCCACCGACTACCGCTCCGCCCAAAATACCGAACACTGTCCAACCGAATAATTCCCAGCCTGTTGCTCCCGTTTCTTTAGCAGTTTGATATGCTGCCACGCCTCCGACTACCGCACCTATAACAGCGCCTGCTACCATACCTATTATAAAACAGATAAGAAAAAACTCACCACTCGGGTCGACGTTCATCACGGGATTGTTGCCGCAGTAGGCAAAGAGGTTAAGCCCGTTTATCGCGTCGGGATTGAGGAACTTCGTATCGTCGGCGGATATAAACCGTCCCGTCTCGGGGTCGTAGTACCGCGCGTTGAGGTAGTAAAGTCCCGTTTCCGTATCGAAATAATAGCTTCGGTAACGAATGGGGTTTATCGCACCTATACCGCTGCCGTCGATTTCCTCTACCTCGCACTTGCCCCACGCGTCGTACTTATACCTTGCGGCAAGAGTCAAACCGACGGGAGTAAGCGCATCGCGTTGTTTGACCTTGTAAATGTGCGTTACGTCGCCTCGGAAGTTTCTGCGGAAGACATATTCGGTAGTTTCGCCGTCTTTCGTTACCGACAGTCCGTGTATTCCGTCGACAGTATAATTGTACCATATGTCAAGCTCGTTGTCAATATGGAACAAAATAACCCACGAGCTTACAATAGCTCGTGGGTTATTTACTATATGTAAAATTATTTAATTATCGATTGATTCAATAAATTTACCATCGGAAAAAGTCATTATATAATGCTCGGAACATTGCTCGTCCGAATCAAGATAATGTGGGTGAAACTGAATAAATCTATAATACTCCATTCCATCACATAGACAATCAACAATTAACTCTAATTTAACATCATTGTCAAAATATATGATAACGTCTCCGATATCAGAATATTGCACACTCTTTACTATAGCATCTTTCAATACATTTTTAACGTTATTCAGATTCACATCTAAAAGACTTTCTTTCTTTCTTTCTTTTTTAGTTTTTCGCGTAAAATCCGGATTAAAATAAATATCGGAAGTTGTTAGTAATACCTGTCCGTTTAATGAAATACGAACTAAGCATTGAGTATGTAACGAGTACTTTATTTGTTCACCGAAATTAATGACAATCAACATATTGTTAAAATAAAATATCTGCTCGATTTTTTCACCGATTAACCTTTCTAAATTTTTCATTTATTCCCCCTTTTAAGAAAATCCATCCACGCCTTTTTTAACTGTTCCCATGTATCATGGCCCTTTTTAGTTATAAAATCATGGAATTTGCGTCTCAATGTTTTGTCATTTATTCCTTTGCTTTTACAAAAATCATCGAACATTTTATTATAATGTTGATTCGACCCAATTTTGGAGCGTCCCATTCTGTCAGCATTTTTAGAAAAAAAGACAATAATGCCCAGCGAAGCTGCAACCGCTACCGTAGCAACAACAACCTCAACGCCGGTTGCGGCGATTGCCGCTGCTCCGCCGCCGACGCTAACAGCGCCTATTCCGACAAACGAGCCTGCGGCAGGTATTATCCATCCTGCTACCGCGCCCACAGCCGCACCCATAACGGCTCCGCCTAAAATAGCGCCGAACAAATCCCATCCCCGCGCGCCTTCGGAATACGCGAAATAACCGTTTAACGCGCCGCCTACTACCGCGCCTACTATGATACCAATCAAAAGCGTTGCAATAAACGACCGTCCGCTCGGGTCGATATTCATTACGGGATTATTGCCGCAGTAGGCAAAAAGGTTAAGCCCGTTTATCGCGTCGGGATTGAGGAACTTCGTATCGTCGGCGGATATGAACCGTCCCGTTTCGGGGTCGTAGTACCGCGCGTTGAGATAATACAGTCCCGTTTCCGTATCGAAATAATAGCTTCGGTAACGAATGGGATTTACCGCACCTATACCGCTGCCGTCGATTTCCTCTACTTCGCAATTGCCCCACGCATCGTACTTGTACCTTGCGGCAAGCGAAAGCATATTATATTGTTGTTTATAAATGTGCGTTACGTCGCCTTGGAAGTTTCTGCGGAAGACATATTCGGTGGTTTTGCCGTCTTTCGTTACCGACAGTCCGTGTATTCCGTCGACAGTATAATTGTACCATATGTCTGTTCCGTTGTCAATAACGCTTCTGAGAATCTTCGCGCCGTCGAGAAAGAATTTTGTCGTTACTCCGTCTACCATTTTGGCTACTCTTATTCCGTCGCCGTTATATGCGTAAACAACATCATCGCCGAACACTGTCAACATGCCGTATTTATCCCATGTGAGCAAGACGTCTTTGTAAACCACCGGTCTGCCGAGCGTGTCATACTCGCACATTTCGTCGCAATACGCAGTCATGCGGTCGCGCCAACGCGACGACGCGCTGTACATATACGGTATTACACGAACTGGCGTTTTCTCTTTTACATCGCCGAGAGTATATGCGTATTCGGTCTTACGCAATATGTTTCCGCCGACGTCATAAACATAGGCTACCGTTTTATCGAACGCCTTGCTATCCTCGCGCACGAGCCGATTCAGGCTGTCGTAAGAATAACGCGCAATCAGCAATCCGTTTTCGTAAATTTCGGTTAGGTTGCCGTTTTTGTCGTACGAGTACTTTATATGCTCGGTAAGATTGCCATTTATACCGAAACGTTCGCTCGACACCAATTCGCTCGTGCGTTCGCCGCGCTTATAGTAGTTGCGCTCCTCAGTCATGAGCATATTACGACGCGAAGGGGCTAAATGCCCTCTTCCGCACAATCTTTCGAGTGCATCCAGCTGTCTGCTTACATAAATATTGTTAGGTAGCCGTTGCTCCAATATAATACGCTCGCCTGCCACGGCATTACTGCGCACTCGGTCTAATACACTTCGAGTTATCGACCCAATCTTAACGGACGAACCCGTTTCTTTACCCGTATTGTTAAACGTCTTTTTAACCTCGACGCTTTCGCCGTGAAGCGAGTACGACGCGCCCGATACTTTGCCGTCGGTATACGTATAAGCATATGTTATATCGGCGAACCCGTCAACCTTTTGGATAAGATTACCCTCTTCGTCATACGCATTTTGTATTAGCGGAATTTCGGTTGCTTGGTCGATTACGGTCTTGACGTTACCGCGGTTATCCGTCGTTATACCAATCTGCACGGAAGAATCTTCGGCGTTATCGTAGAACGTAGACGTAACGGTGCTGTCGCCGCCCGCTTCGCTCGCGTCTGTATACTTGTTTGTAATTGCCGTATAGCCGGCTACGCTTGTTTTGAGGATTCTGCCCTTGCCGTCGTACTCGTAGGCTACTTCGAAACCGTTATGGCTCGCCTTGGTCAAAAAGTCCTTGTTGTACGTCAGTTTGTTGGCGTTCTCCTCGCCGTCAGCGTCGCCGGATATTCCCGCAACCGCGCCCGTAAGCTCGTTATGCCCGTACGCCGTTATGCTATCGCCCGTTTTCTCTTCGGTCTTTACGCCGTTGCGGTAGACGGATTCTGTCTTTCCGCCGAGCGGCGTACTTTGAGAAATTACGTTGCCGTGCTTGTCGTATTCGTATTCGTTTACGTATTTGAGCGTCGGGTCTTTTATGTTGAACGTCTCCTCGCGCGTTACGTTGCCGCTATCGTCGAAAAAGGTTTGACGACAGCTTCCGCCGAAGTCTTTTACGAAAATCGGTCTGCCTTTTCCGTCGTATTTATATTCCGCGTTGAAAAGAATATCATTATTGTCGATAAATGTTGTTTCCGCAAGTCGTCCGTCGATATAAGCGTATATATACAAGCCGTCCTCGGTGCGTTCGCTTTCAAGCCTGCCGTCCTCGTTGTACTCGCGCATAACGTAGTCTTTACATCTTATAAGCGAACATTTGGTAAACTGCACTGCGCCGTCGTTACCCATATACGAAAGTTTTACGTTGATTGCGGATATACGCCCTGCTCCGTCGATATAAATAGGCAAAGACGTACACTGCCAATCTTGATTGTAGCTGTCGAACGACGAAACGTATTTTGCAACCAACGTAGTACCGCTCATTACTTCCGCCGATATGCAAAACATTCTGTTGCGCTTATATGCGCCGCTCATACCCTCTTCGCGCGCGCCCAGAATATCCTCACCGTACGAGCATTGCCGTCTGTTGCCGACGGTATTATATGCGCGCGCCTTTGCCCAAGCGGAAAGCATATACATTCCTTTTTCAATAGGATGAGAATTAGCGTCAACAGTCTGCGCCACTGTGGAATCGGCTACGAAATCAACAGCCTTTGCGCCCTTGAACACCGAAACATTCTTAAAGCTCGCGCTCGGCGGAAGCCCCCAGGACTGCCCGTTATTAACGAAATCGCCGTCAACAAGCAAGTTTTCCGTTTTATCGTCGTGCACGCCGCAAAACACTTTACCTGTCGAATAATAGTTCATAGCCGTAGACACAGCACCCGTATCACGATTATTCATTACAGTTACGGGGCGCCCCGTCAAATCGAATATATACCTCTTTGACGAGCCGTTTATCACGTCGTTCACAACGGTTGTAAGATTCGAATACTGTATGCTTATTTCGCTGAGCTTTAATACGTTGCCTTTGTCCGCACCCGTCGAATATACCCGCGCAAGCGCGCTTTGTTCAGTAATCTTTGATACTTTACTCGTTGTCTCCTGTCGCGTAAACACCGCCGAATCAAACGCAATACCCGTCGCCTTCGACAACAGCGTATCCGAATACTCGAAGCTCGACTGCTCGCCGTCGGCATACTTTATTATCGTGAGCGCGCCGTCGCTGTACGTAAAATGCAACGCGTTGCCGTTGTCGTCGGTCATGCTTTCGAGCAATCCGTCTTTATACTCGAATTTTACAAGTTCGTTTCCGTCCTTGTCCGCTACGCTTTTGAGCTCGCCGTCGGCGTCGTACAATATGAGAGCAGCGCTGTTTTCGCCGTCGCTTACGAGCACAAGCCGTCCGAAACAGTCGAAGCCGAGAACGGTGCCGTCGGTATCGGTTATAAAGTCAATCGGCTCGCGCTTTTTATTCGCTACCGCTTCTTTGAATTTCTTTTCCGCTTTCTGCTTTTCTTGCTCATACGTTTTTTTTTGCCTTTCGTTCAAATAAATCATGCGCATCGAATTGTGAGCTTGCGCCTCATATTCGTTATATAATTTACTGTCGTCGTATGAATAGCTTTCGTTTTCATTGTATTTTTGTTCTATCGAAAACATCTCGTTTTGATAATGTTGTATCTGAGTTTTAATACAGCTTATCTGGATATTAAGATTGTTGATTGCGCTTTGACAATTTTTAACTGAATTTTTATATTGCTCGATTTCGGCTATGTCAAAGCGGTTCCCCAAATTTATTTTAGGTTCGTCCGCGTATTCCGTGATGCGGAAAATTTCGGGCGCCGTCATCTGTCCGCTGTGTATCTCGTTTAACGTACCGTCCGCAAGAACAGTATAATAATGCGTGTTCGTCGCGGGCAATCGCAACGCCAAACCCAAAGCGTCGCTGTTAATGTCCAATTTCATGCCGGATACGTTTTCCGTACTGCGTTCTATTTTTTTGCCGTTATGCGTCAATATACCGTCGATATTATCCTCGCAATCACTCAATGCGACATAATGCTTTTGTCCGCCGTCGTCTACGTAGTAATACTTGTCCGTAAAATCGTGATGGTTGCCGTTGCCGTCGATATACACATAGCTTTGACCGCCCTCGACAAACGCGCGTTCGGCTTTAAGCAAGTGCTGCTGTATGTTGAGCTTAAAGCGCTTGCCGCAACCGAACTCGGGAGTTTTTTCGCCCGTTGAAATTCGGTCGTACGTAACGCCTTTGACCCAATCGTCGTACACGTGGGATATGTCGAGTTTAGCACCGTTTTTGCGCACAGACATATCCGGGTGTTCCCACACAAGCCTGCCCGTTTGAAGATTTACTCTGCCGCTTCCCGCTCTGCCCGCGGAAGCCGTTGAGTGCGCCATGTCCTCGGTGTCGAGGCGCGACGACACAAAGTCCATGCGCAGACACGGTCTTTTGTTTGCATCTTTGTTTTTTTCGGTCGCTATAACGAGAAAATCGTTCTTTTTGTCCAAAGCATGATGTCTTACCAAGTAAATGTCGCGCTCGGTTTTATTTCCGTCAAGCAAAGACTGGATTATTTTAGTTACGTCTATACATATTTTACCTTCCGACCCGATTTCAACAACCTTGTCCAATGCTATCCCATTTAAATTGTCCGGAGAGGCGAAAAATCCGCTGGAATCAGCTATCATATTGTTTTCCGTTACGGAAAGTTCTACAATTGCATGCGTAACTCGCATGTCCGTTCCGCAAAACGCTTTAAGCATACTTCCATTTAATGAAAGCTTTGCCGTATACTCATGGTTTGCGCCGTCGTATTTGTTATTGCCGACAGTTAGCAATCCGTCAGTCGGCGATGTGTACGTTTGCGTCCCGAACAGCGAGGTTTTCAGCGTTATTATCGAGCTGTCGTTACACTTTATGTGCGGAGGGTTGGTTTTTACGTTTTTCATTTTTTGTTCTCCTTTTTGCCGTTTCGGCTTGTTCTGCTCTTTTATACCACACAAATCTTGACATACGCCTGTCAACATTTAGCGCTATTTTGCGTTTTTGTTTTAATTTTTCGTAAAATAAACAGCATTTTTCAAGCGTTCACTCGCGCCGCGACGGGTATTCGGCGAAACACTGTCGTTATACGAAATTTTCGTACAATCGGTATTTTTGTTGTAATCGGCGTGCGACTGTGATATAATTCGGATATGAAAACAATATCGACGGAAGAAATACGCAAAAGGCTCGGCGCGCTCATAACGGAGTGCTTGGTCGTGCCGGATAAAGCGGTTACCGCTCGACTGAAAACTTTGTCAGACACGCCCGAAGCGGAGCTTGCCGCAGAGTTGATTGCGGAAAACAACGCAATCGCCGAGACACGGCGCATATATGCGTGCCAAGATACGGGGCAAGCCGTATTCTTCGTCAAGCTGGGCGACGGCGTTTTCTGCCCCGGGCTTTACGACGCGATAGTCGCCGCTACGCGCGACGCGTACGCTTCGGCGCGGAAATCGGTCGCCGACCCTTTAACGCGCGAAAACACGCGCGACAACACTCCGCCGATAATAGAGGTCGAACTCGTATCGGGCGACGCGCTTGAAATATCGTATCTCGCCAAAGGCGCGGGAAGCGAAAACATGACGCGGCTGTACATGCTTACGCCCGCCGACGGCAAGGCGGGAATCGTCCGCTCCGTAGTCGACGCGGTAAAGAGCGGCGGACGGAACGCGTGCCCCCCGCTCGTTGTTGGCGTCGGCATAGGCGGCGTCAGCGAGACGGCGTGCAGGCTGAGCAAGCTCGCTTTGCTCCGCCCGCTCGGAAAGCCGAACGCGCGCGAAGACGCGGCGGCGTTGGAGGCCGAAATGCTCGAAAAAGTCAATGCGCTCGGCATAGGCGTTGCGGCGCTCGGCGGAAAGACGACCGCGCTTGCCGTCAACGTCGAGCTTGCGCCGACGCATATAGGCATGCTGCCGGTTGCGGTCAATCTTCAATGCCACAGTCTGCGGCACGGGACGGTGAAATTTTGAAAGAACGGTATTTAAGGCTGGATTTGCCGCTCGACAAAAAAGCGGCGGAAATGCTGACTGTCGGAACATTTGTGAAACTTTACGGAACGGTTTACACCGCGCGCGACCAGGCGCACAAGCGCATAGCGGAAGCCATCCGAAACGGCGAACAACTTCCGTTCGAACTCGACAACGCCGCGATTTACTATTGCGGTCCGACCCCTGCGCCCGAAGGCGCGGTTATCGGGAGTTGCGGTCCGACGACAAGCGGAAGGATGGACGCGTTTACCCCGCTTCTCATCGAACACGGACTGCGCGTTATGATAGGCAAAGGCGTGCGGAACGCCGAAGTCGAGGCGAGCATCCGCAAAAGCGGCGCGGTATATTTTACCGCTATCGGCGGCGCGGCGGCGCTTTATGCGTCCAAGGTAAAAACGTGCGAGCTTGTCGCCTATCCCGACCTCGGTTGCGAGGCGGTCTGCCGCCTTACCGTCGAGGACTTCCCCGCCGTGGTCGCCGTCGTTTGAATACCGATTATTTAAAGGAGCTTTAACATGGATAAAAAGCTGATTGAAAATCTTGCAATCGCCGTAGTCGATTCGGGCGTGAACGTCAAACACGGCGACGAAGTATACGTGTTGACTTCCGTATACGCAACCGAACTTACGCGCAAAATCGTCGAACGCGCGTACAAGCGCGGCGCAAAACGCGTTCACGTCAGATACCGCGACGGCGAGCTTGACAGGCTCGATTACGAGTACCAAAGCGAGGACGCTTTGACGCACAAGCCGCAGTTTGTTTACGACGAACGCAATTACTTTGCCGACGTCGACGGTTGCGTAATTAACGTTATTTGCGAAAACCCCAACGCTTTGGAGCGCGTCGACGCGCGAAAGATTACCGCCTCGCGGCGCGCCGACATGAAAGGGCTTACGCCGTATTACGACAAGGCAATGTCGCATAAAATCAAGTGGTCGATAATCGCATATCCTCACCCCGATTGGGCGAAATTGATGTTTCCCGAACTCGACGAGGACGCGGCGTACGAAAAGCTCGGCGAGTACATTGCCAAAACCACTCGCGTCGATAACGGCGACCCCGTCGCCGCATGGAAAGCGCATTCCGCTTCGCTCGCACGGCGTTGCGAAAAAATGAACGCCGCAAACATCAAACGGTTTCACTATAAAAATTCGCTCGGCACCGACGTATGGGTGGGGATGCCCGAAAACTATGTGTTCGCAGGCGGCGCGGAAGACTGCAACGGCGAACTTTTCAATGCCAACATGCCGACCGAAGAAATTTTCTCGGCGCCCGACTGCAATAACATAGACGGCGTGATTAAAGCGGCGCTTCCGCTTTGCTATCAAGGCAAAATTATAGAGGGCTTGGAACTTACCCTTGAAAAAGGCCGCATAGTCGGGTACGACGCAAAAACCAACCGCGACGTGCTCGGCGGCATTATAGAGACCGACGACGGTGCAAAGAGCCTCGGCGAAATCGCACTTGTGCCCTATGACTCGCCCATAAGCAGTCTGCAAACGCTGTTTTACGAAACGCTTTTCGACGAAAACGCGAGCTGCCACTTCGCAATCGGAAGAGCGTACCCGACGTGCGTTAAGGGCGGCGGCGGCATGACAAAAGCTCAGCTCGCAAAAGCGGGTATAAACGACTCCGACGTGCATGTCGATTTCATGGTCGGAACAAAAGACCTCGAAATCACCGCGGAAACCCGCGACGGCAAACTCGTCAAAGTATTTGAAAACGGGAATTTCACAAAAGAGTTCGACTGAAAAAACGCAAAACGCATAAATCGCCGAGAGAATATATCTCTCGGCGATTTATTTTTTCCCGATATGTCGGCGCTCAATGCCGCTATACCGATAAACGTACTTAACGCTTTTTCTTATCGTCAGTAGGTCTGCTTGTGCGCGTTCCCGTTCTTGTCTGCGACGTCGGGCGCGCGTTTTGCTCGGGTTTTTGCGACGACGCGCGATTTACCGTCGTACGCGGCTGTGCGGGCTTAGCCTGCGCCGCAGGTTTTTCCGTTTTCCGCTGTTGCGAGGGATTGCTTTGCTGTTGCGGTTTTGTCTGTGCTCCGCCCGCCGTTGCCGCCGCCTCTTTCTTTTTACGCAGAATGAGGAACAGCGCGAGTCCGCCGCCGATAAGCACGAGCACGGTAACTATCACAACCGCCACAACGACGCCCGCGCCGCCCTCGTCAGTCGGCGAGGTCTTTACGACGTGCGCTTTTGCGATTATCATGTCGTTTTGAGTTACCACTATTTTGGGTTGGATTATTTGAAGTTTTTTCGCGGTGCGGTCGGCGGCGACGCGTTCGGAAACAAACGTTACTTCGAGAACGTTACCGCTTTTATCGCCGTCGAGCGCGGCGGCGGACACGGTAAGCGTATTGTCCGTAAGCTGTTGCGCCGTGCCGTTAAGCAAAACGCTTTGCACCGCATACCCGTCGTCGGGCGTAAAGGTATAAGTAAATTCGTCGTTATCTTCGAAAATGCGGATTTCGGAATCGTTTACTTTGCCGCCCTTGCCGTTGACCGTTACGTAGAGCGATTTGGGTTGCGCGACTTTCGCCGAATTGACGGCGCATATCATAAACGGACTGAAACTCTTAACCGTCGCGATAATGCCGTACTCGGTTACGACGCAAGGCACAGCCTGCACGTCCTTAACCGTGCCGTCGGGATTGCGAGTATAATGATAAACCGTAAACGTTACGCCATCGTCGCCCGGACCGAAACCTTCGGGGAATCCGAAACCGACCTGCATGAAACTGCCATCGGGCACTTTCTGTACCAGTCCGCACATAAGAAGGTCTATTTCATACGTGGAACTCGCTTTTATATCATTTGCTTCCGTCAAGCCCGTGTCGTTTTCGGGGTCGAGCAAAGCGTCGTGCATTGCGTTGCTCTCGGCTTTCGTCGGCTCGTTGACGACGAGCATGAGCTGACTGCGCTGGTCGCCGACAATCGGCTTGCCGTCAGGTCCCGCAAAACCGTTAAGCGCTTCGTCGCTCGCGCTGACAAACTGCGGACGTCCGAAAACCGACATGTAAAGTCTGCCGTCGTTATAGACTTTGGGACAAACAACTTGTTTTTTCTTGAAATAGAAGTTGGCAGGCTCGGGAGTTTTCTTGCTTTTTTCTCCCACGAGATTCGTAGGAACAATATCGTATCTTTCGTCGAAATGCTTATATTGCTTGCTCGGGGCGAGCGTGAATGAAAGAGTATTGGTTGCGGCGTTCCACACCACGTCGGTAGCCTTGGCGTATTCGCCGAGGTCAGGGCTTTTGCCCGTTATCGCCACGCCGACAGTGCTGTCGTCTTCGTCCGCATATACAAGTTTTTCGCTGTACTCTACGGTAACTTGCATCGGCTCGAAATTCTGTATGGAGCCTTTTATATCGGGCGTGAGTTTCTTCACGTAAGGCGCGGGCATGTAGCCGCCGTATGCCTTGTTGCTGTAAACCGTGCTTACCGCCAAAATATGTTCGGGCGTAAGGCTTTCGGGGGTATAGCCCATGACCGCCGAACCGCCGTAATCGTCGGAGACGGTAAGGTCGGGTTCGACGTCGAACACTGCGCACTGAATGCGGGGCGCATTCCAGCCGAGGTCGAATTTGGTGTATTCGCCGATATACGACACGGACATATCGACGTTGGCGCTCATGTAATCGGCATACGCCTCAAAGCCAATCCACACCTCGCTGTCGCCCATGCGGAACGCAAAGTATTTGCCGTCTTCCGCAAGCTGCTTTGAGTTTTTGCCGTCGTAGCTCACACCGAGCGTAAGCCAGTATTTTTCCTTATCGCTTGAATCGGCGATATATCCGAACTGTTTATTGCCGACCTTGCCACTGTCCTTAAACTTAAATCCGCTCTTATCGGTGTTCACACCGTAATCGAGCGCGCGGAGCGTCGGATATTTAAGCTCGAAACCGGACGACGAAATTACCCCGTCCGAAATATGGTTGACAGAGAAAAGCTCGTCGCCGACAAGCGTATACTTATCGAGATTGTTCGCCCCGTCGTTGTACGTTACGTCGACGGCATACCAATGTCCGCCCACTTCCACGGCGTTCCACATATGCGCCACATAACCCGCTTCGAGCGCTTCCGTCTCGCCTTCGGGCACGACTGAATTATTTGAATAGGCATAGCCTTGTACGAGCACGCACGGAATGCCCAGCCTATCCATGACGGCTTTGAATGCGCCGGAATACCCGCCGCACATAGCCTTGCCTTCGACAAGCGCGCCGTACGCAGTGTTCACGTAGCCGTTGTAAACGACCTCTCCGTTCACCGAGCTTTGATACGCGCCGTAATCGTACTCGGTCTTGTTTATTATGTATTTGTTGACGTTTTTAATCTGAGTAACGACGTCAGCATTATTCGCCTTAGCCGCCTCGACCGCCTTGGCTATTTCGGTCTCGTAGCTCGCCTTGACGGTCGCCACGTCCGCGGCGGAGCCGACCGTGTAGTCGGCGTAATAGTTATCGGCGTTGCCAGTGCCGACATACGCGACGTACTTGCCCTCTTGCATGCCGGCGCTCAAATACAGCTTATACACGTCGATATAGAACAAATCGGGATTGTCCATGTAGAACGCGTCGCGCGCCGCACCGAACGCAACGGGCACTTTGGCGGAACCGTTTACGTAATCGGCTATCTCTTTTTCGGTGAGTATTTTCGACAGGTCGTATTCGTACGTACCGCCGTCGAGTTTCCCCTGCTCTTGCATTTCGCGCATAACGCCGTAAAACCGACGGGCGAGTTCGCTGTTTTTAAGTTCGTCGTAATAATACGTACGCCCGACGTTTTCGCCGTCCGCCGCGACGGCGCGCGAACGGTATCCGACCGCCCAAACAAGCGAGGCGAGCGAGGCGACGAGCAATAACGCCGCCGCGAGCAAAACCGCGACCAGCGGTTTGCGTTTTGTCTTAACAGAAACCATAAATCCTCCGAACAATGTTCTCACGGGCAATTATATGCAATAAAACGCATATTGTCAATCGATTAACGGCATATTCGTAATATGCCGTGTCGAAATGATACTATTTAATCGGTAATTTTAAGGAATATGTTACTTTATTATTTCATTTTCCGACATTTCTATATATCCGATTTTAATATTTCTTTGCGCGCAATTTAATAAATCATTTTGCAAACGGCTGCCGAATCTGTCAAAAGTAACCAATACTGTCTCAACTTTTCGAGCATTTAAATACTTTAATAATTCACAAAAATCCGAATCCCCCGAAACTAATATAACGGACTCCACATCAGGCGAGCATTCTTTTATAGTACACATATCCAGTACTATTTTTGTATCCACCCCCTTTTGCACCCACGTAATTTTTTCATCGCCACGGCTATATCTGTCTTCGTTCCATGTACCCTTGCTTTTCATACGGGTTTTTATCATTTTTCCAATGCGAAACAAAACATTATATGAATTTAATTTGTTTCTTACTGAATCCAAATATAACGTTTGTTCATTATAAGTTTGTGAATTTTCATCCTCATTCAAACGAGCAGTATAATAATATATATTTACAATATCATAGCCAACTGCAATATATTTAATAAAATTCCCCCAATTAAAACAATTTTTATTAATGGAAAGTCCTTTCGGCTTATTCTTTATGCGTCTCAAACTTTGTAGTAAATATTCAGCATCTATAAATATGCTTGTTTTCTTCATTACAAATTCTCCTGATATATTTCGATACAGTTATTCGCTATCCGAATCTTAAATCCTTGCGGCAAAGCACGCGCTCGGCACCCACTTTCCGTCGGCGAAGTCTCTGCCGAGCACAAGCGTCTTGTCGTCGTAAACTCTTACGTAATAGCCTTGCGAGCCTTGAAGATATTCGCCCTGCGGGAGATAGTAACTCGTCCACAGATACCCGACCGACGCGGTATTGAAAATATGCGGCATCCCGTCCGTTTTGACGTTCATAGAGCCGCGCGTATTCAAGTCCCAATGACTGTGTCCGTTAAACATATAAATCTGCGGATACTTTTTCACGATGTCGCGAAGCGCCGCGTCCTGAACCACGCCGTCCCAACCCTGTCCTTCGAAACTGCCCGCGACCGTGTTGTAAAGCGACTGATGAAGATACACGAAAACGGGTTTATCGGGCGAGCTTTCCGTTATAGCCGACAGCCTGTCATCAAGCCATTTGAGCTGCGCGTCCGACAAATCGGCGTCGAGTCCGTTGCTCGCGCTCTCGCTGCCGAGAACCAAATGATGGTATCCGTCGACGATTTTTTCGTAATACACCTTATCGACGCCCGCATACTCGCGGAACGTCGCCGCACGCGCAGAATACGCGCCGCCGTACAAATCGTGGTTGCCGAGCGTAAAATACACGTCTGCGCCGTTCGCCTCCGAAATGAGTTCTGCCGCATGCGCCCATTCGTATTCGTGTCCCGCGTTGGCAATATCGCCGACTATAAAAATTCCCGAGCTTGAGGGACTGACTTTTTTAACGTCTTCGAGCATGCCCGAAAAATGCGCGTCGTGCAATTTCTTTTGGTCGACGGAAGTGTTTGCGATATGCTCGTACGCGACGGTTATATGCACGTCGCTCACCACCGAAAACTCGGATTTCGCTCCGTCCGTATCGAATTGGCATCCGTCGGGAAGGTCGACGGCGCAAAAAGTTTCGCTCAATCCCAAACTGTTTTTTCCGTAAACAACAAGCCGCGTCGCGTCGGGCGGAATAATCGTATTTTCGTACATGTCGAAAACCATATCGTCGCCCGTTACGAAAAACGGTGCGAGCGAAGTGTAATCGGCAAGAACGCCGTTGTCGTCCGCCCAATACGGCACAGCCTCTTCGGCGCACGACTGCGCGGAAAATTTAAGTCTCAGCTTGCCGTTAGCCAAGCCGTCCGCTTCATCGTCCAGCTCGTATTTTAAAGACAGCGGCGCGGACGGTTTTCCGAGCTTTTCTTGCTTTACCGTAAAACTTATCCGCGCGCGTTCCTTATCCGTTCCCGCGTCGGCAAACAGTATAGCATTATATTTTCCGCGAGGCAGATTGCGGAGCGCTTGACGGCTCTCGCTGTACCGCGAAGCCTTTTTAAGCGCGTATATGCCGCCGTCCGTAAACCCGTTTTTCGCGACGTCGTAAAGCCGTATGGCTTGAACCTTGCCTATATCGTCGCCGTCGCGGTATACGCCCACCCATGCGTTGCCGCCGCCTTTGGCGGACATGTATATTTCTTCTCCGTCGAAATATTCTTTTTTGTTGCAACGGAGAAGCGGAGTAACGTTCGTCTCTCCGTTCGATTCGCCGTTCTCGCCGCAGCCGAAAGCAAAGCCGAACAGAGACAGCGGCATAAGCGCCGCGACAAACGCCGCCGTTATTTTTGCGCCGCGACGCATGCTCAATCCGCCGCCGCGGGTGCGACGGTTATTATAAGGTGCGTTTCTTCGGTGTATCCCTTCGTATTAAACAGCACAACGCGATAAGAACCGGCGGGAATACTTTCGTACTCGGCATGACCGCCTTTATCGCCTTTTGAAATGTCGAACGGCTCGCCGGACTCGACCTTTTCGTTTACATAGTACCACCATATAGAAGCCGTTGCCGAATAATCTTCTTCGTCGGCGAGGTACAAACCGACCCACCACGACGTATTTCCCTGCGGCGCGTATGCCGTAACGAAAATGCTTTCGCCCTCGACGTACTCTGTTTTATTAGTGAAGAGCTTGGTCGGGTTTTCGGCGCTGTCGATTATTTCTATACAAACGCTGTCGAGAACCTGCTCGCCGTCGGAATTGCTCACGAACAACGCTACGGTGTACTTCCCGCACACAAGCGCGCCGTATGCCGCCTTATCTGCGTTCAGCGTCTCGCGCGATATGTCGTATGCGCCGCCCGAAACATGGCTATCGTCGGTTACGCGGTAAGAATACACGACGTTTGCGAGCTTAACCGCATCGCCGTCGCGCAACAGCCCTACTGTGTAAATAAACGCCGAATCGGCTTTTTGCGTAGCCGTAACCGTTATCGCTTCGCCCACTTCGTATTTTTCTTTTTCGACGGATACCGCTCCGCTCTCATCGCTCGCGTCTATGCTTGCGACTTCGAACTCGACAACGGACTGTACGTCGTAACCGCCCGTATTGAACAACACGAGTTTATATCTGCCCACGGGTAGCTCGTCGTACAAAAAGTTCGTGTAAAGCTGTTTCATTATGGGATACGCATTACCCGAAACATGGTTCGCGTCGTTCACGCTGTACCATCTGATAGACGGCGGCGAGGCAAGATTATCCTGTGCGTACGGATACAAACCGACCCACCACGACGTATTGCCGTCGGGCGCGTATGCCGTAACGTAAATATCCTCGCCTACGCGGTACCGAGCTTTATTCGTGTAAATCGTACCGACTGTCGGCTGTTGTTCGGCACTGCCCACGCGAATTAATATTTCCTGCTTGACTTTAACGGTATCGATTGCTTCGTTAATTATAAAAAGCGTCAGCTTATACTTGCCCGCGGCGAGCGGCGCATAGTACCAAAGTTTTTCGTTAAGCGTTTCTTTGGTTATGTCGTAAGCTGTGCCCGACGCATGAGTTTCGTCCGCGACTACGTAACTGTATATCGCGTTTTCGAGAACGCTGTCGGACTGTTCGCGTATGAGCGCCGCGACGTATTTATATGCGGAAGACCCTGCGGCGGCGGTAACGTTAATCGGTTCGCCGAGCGCAAATTCCGTCTTATCCGTCGCAATGCTTCCAGCCTCGCCGTCGACGTTCCATTCGGTAACTTCGAACTCGCATTCCGTCTCGACGGTGTATCCGGGGGTATTGAACAATACGAGTTTGTACTTTCCGACGGGCAGGTCTGCATACTCGGCGCGGCTACTGTTTGCGACTTGCTTTCTTATATCGTACGCCGTACCCGAAACATGGTTTGCGTCCTTGACGTAATAGTAGTAAATAGAACCGACCGCCGCATAATCGTCGTCGCTCGAAAGATACAATCCGACCCACCATTCGTTAGGCAGAGACGTCGCGGGCGCGTACGCCGTAACAAAAACATCCTCGCCCTCGACGTAGCTCGTCTTATCGGTGGAAATCAAATCGTATTGACCGGGCAATACCGTCAATACGGCGTAACGACGGCAGAGTTCTGCGCCGTCCTTTTTAAACACGGCGACAGCCTGCGTGTTGCCCGCTTCCGTAAGCGCGTTGTCTATGTATTCGACGGTTACGCCTTCGGGCAACTCTCCCGATATCTCCAAACGCTTTTCGCTGCCGTCGTAAAACGTTTCCGCGCTTTCGAAAACAACGCCGCCGAGGTCGACTTTGCCGCTCTGCACATGCTTTTCGAGAACTTTGACTTCGACGCTGTAAAAATAATCGTAGCCGCCGTCCACAAAATAGTATATTACATAATCGCCGGCAGGCAGTGTCTCCGTAACTGAGTCGGGGTTTTTGAAGTCCTGCAAGCGCACCGTGCGCAAGTAGTTATCGTTATATTCGTTAGGATAATAATAGAAGTAGGAAATCTCGCCCTTGCTCGTATTGCCGGGAACGGCGTTTTTGTCGTATATACCGACCCACGCCGTACGCTTCAACTCGGGCTTTTTGGTGTCGGCTGTTACGAATATGCTCTCGCCGTAATTGTACACCGTCTTATCCGTATAAAGCGGACCTACGGAAAGAGTCGCGCGTCTGTGTCCGACAAACTCGCCGTCGAGAGTAAACGTTGCGATTATCTCTTTTGCGCCGACTTCGGTAAGTACGGGGTCGACGTCGTATTCGACCTGCACGCCGTCGGGAAGCCCTGTAACTTCCAGCCGTTTTTCGGTGCCGTCGTAAAGGAAATTGGCGCTTTCAAACTTCACGCCCGACAAATCCATCTTGTCGTCCCATTCGTAAATAGGCGGTACGACAACGGGCAAAGCAAGCATCCAATCGTATTCCGCGGTCAACCAACCCGTATCGAACACGTCGAGCAAATCCAAATACGACTTTACTCCGCCGTTTTCGACGTTTTTCAAATTTCCGTCAGTGTCTTTATATTCCAAATAGCGCAAATAGTCTTTTGCCGCCAATCGCGAATATTGCGTATCGACGTACTTGTAAACTTCGTACGACGGTTTTTTATCGCCGTTTACGTCTATAAGTCCGAACCGCGCGCCGCCCGCTATCTCTGCGGAATGGTCGTACAAACGATAATACGAAAAAGATTTAATCGAATCGATTTGAGAAACTTTATACCATATCGCCGCGATTGCGCCCGCTTGAATATTGCGTTCCTTCTCGCTGTCCCGATACGTCGAAACTCCCGACTCAGTCAGCCATATGCCGCGTGTTTTGCCGTCGAACTGCATTTGCGGACGGTTGAGATACATATCGAGAACTTCTATATTCGAAAAAGTCAAATATGCCGTATCGAAATCGCCCGTCATGCCCTTTTTAACGCCCGTCGTCGTATCGTTGTAAAACACATACGGAAGCGCAAGACCGTAGGTATAGCAATGCGGCGCAATGCCCCAATCGAAGTCGCCTTCGAGCTTGGTTTTCGTATTAAGCCACTCTACCATCGTTTTGGGAGTATACGCATGCACCGTCGTATTGGACGAGCTGTATTTTTTTGCCCACGCCTGCGTAAACGGAACATTGACGGATATCGAAGAATCGTACTTTTTAACGGCGAGATTTGCAAGCCGCAACAGCCGCGAGTACTCTTCCATATACACGTCGAGCGGCGCCTGATACTTGGAAATTCTATTATATTCTTGCGGATAATTTATTTCGTTGCCGATAACATAGTTTGCTATATATCCGTTAGCCAGGTCGTCGCGAGTATACCTTTCCGCCAAAAATTCCATTGCCGCGACGAAGTACCCGTAACCGTATTCGTTTGACGTGTTCAACCCGAGAAGGATGGGCGCCTGCCCGTCGACCGGCATGGTCGCCCACGGCAGATAAGTCATTTTTGAAGGAAACACTTCGGGATTCGCGCCTCTGTTCGCCGCGTAAATTATAGCGGTAACATGGCTTCCGAGCGCATAGTAATCCTTAACCGAGCTGTCGAACGCCGCAACTCTGTTTCTGTTAAAATAGTACGTCTTGCCGTTGGACACGAACTCAATCGCGTCGTCGGGATGCGCAAGCGGAATAGCCCCGCTTTCGTCGAACATCTCGTTGGGATAAATCAAGTCCTCTATATCGAAATTGAGCGTAACGTAAGAACAGCCGAGTTCGGCATAATCTTTTACATTCTCGCCCAAAAGACCCTTTTTCGATTTAATGTCGAGCTGCGGTTCGGCATTGTGCGCCGCCGTAACTTCCGTCGCATATATGGGACCTTTGAGCACTCGCCCGTCGCCGACGACGTAATATTTGTTGTACAGGCGGTCGAACTCGCCGTCCGCATCATCTTGCGTTTTTACAAAACGGTCGACGGTGAGCGTATAATCAGTACCCAACTTGTACGTGCCGATTTTTCTTTTCGAATCGCTATGCGCGACTTTGTTTTCCGAAAGTCCGAAAATAGGGTCGCCCGATACGTACTCGTAAGCGGCGACCTCCAAAATATCGACAACACCGTTACCCGCAGTCTTTTCGTCGCTGTCGAGATTCAGAATAATGTCGTCGGCAGTCGCCGAAACGCGCATGGATATGGTGTCTTGCGATATGTCGCCTATAACGCTTTTTTCTTCGGTTTTGGTTCCGCATGCCGAAAGCGCAAATGCCGATGCCAAAAGCACGCACAAAGTCAAAACGACAAAAATGAGTTTTTTCTTCATTTCTTTTTTCTCCGCAATGGTTTCAGCGCACACAATAATGCGCATTAACGGATTTTCTTGCCGAAATTCCGTGCTATTTGCTTTTCCACTATATCAAAATTTTTCGGTATTAGCAAATGTTTATGAGACCGATTTACACAGTTTTTCACACTGACGCCATTTTATTACACATTTACGCCCGCAACGTGTCAACGCCGACGCCATTTCGATTGATTTTGCTTATGGGTTGTGTTATAATTTATTTATGAATATTTGGCACGACATTTCACCCGAAAGAATAATGCCCGAAAAATTCGAGGCGCTTATCGAAATCCCCAAAGGCTGTAAAGCCAAATACGAGCTTGACAAAGAAACGGGGCTGGTGCGGCTCGACCGCGTACTTTACACGTCGACGGTATACCCCGCCAACTACGGCTTTATTCCGCGAACTTTCGCCGACGACGGCGACCCTTTGGACGTTCTCGTTTTGAGCAACGAAGTAATTTTTCCTATGACGCTCGTCTCATGCTACCCCATAGGCGTAATCAAAATGACAGACGGCGGCAAGTTCGACGAAAAAATTATAGCGATACCGACGGGCGACCCGACCTACAATTCGTTTAACGATATACGCGACCTGCCCGCGCACGTCTTTGACGAAATGATGCACTTTTTCGAAGTGTACAAATCGCTCGAACGCAAAATGACCGCCGTCGACGAGATAGCACCGCGCGCAGAAGCGGTCGCCGTCGTCGAAAAGTGCATCGCGCTGTACAAAAAAACTTTCGGCCGAAAAGCGCCGCGCTAAAAACCTAAACATACGAAAAAGCCCGAGACCGCAAACTCGGGCTTTTTCGTTTCGATTCGATATATCGATTATGCGTCGGCGTCTTCCGATTTCTTTTCTTTCTTAAAAGAATAAAAAAACAATGTAACGAGCAGAAAAACTATTTGAATCGCATTGCCTGCAATTATACCGAACTGCATTTTCAAAATCCCGTAAACGAGCCACGACACCGACATTAAAATCAAAGACATTCGAAACGGCAGCTGTTTATGCGGAATAGTGCTGAGCACCAAAAACAATACCGCAAACGACGGTATCAGTTCTATGACGTTTACATAAAAAACAATCGACATAACGACGATTACCAATATAAACATCATGTACATCCACCACGGCTTTTCGAAGTTGTTTTTTTCCAAATAGTAATTTATTATAGGCGTAATCACGCCTATGCCGGACAGCACCGTCGCCGAGGTAGCGCCCAATAACAAATACGCGACTACCCAAATAACCGACGCGATAACGACGCCGAACAAAACCCGACGTTTGCTTTTAAGCGCAAACGCGAGTATCTGTACGACGGGCGCTATAATATTAAGGATATTGCCGGCTAAAATCATATTCGATACCTATTTATGACTCTCACGAAAAATTGGGTACTATTATCATAGTTACCGATAACAACAAAAACGATACGGTTAACAGATGAAAAATCGTTTTTAAAGTTTTAATCAAGCTCATGGCTTTTATCTCTTTGTTCGGTATCCAAATCAAACCTATCGACAAGCACGCGCAAGCGATGTTTATGCAAAAAATCGTAATCACGCCCGCCGTCAGCTCTTTATTGAACAGAGAAGAAGATATGGGCAGCAGAAACGTGATTATGGAAATAAGAAACTGCGTATTCTTTTCGGCAACCACCGCTCTGTTTTCATACCACTGAAATGCGCTTGTTTCTCTGTCAACCTCGACGTGCGAATTGAAATACAAATTGGCGAGCAAGAACACGTTGCCGACAAGCCACGGCAAGACAAACGGCAAAATATGCTCACCCAGCCATCCGACGTAAAACACGATAAAGAATACCGAATTCCATAAAGCGGTGGCGGCAAAATATATGAGCGTAGTGAACTTAACGTTTATTTCGCCGAAAGTCAATTTCACGTTGCCCCGTTCGGAACGTATATGTTCTACAAACACAAAACCGAAACTCGCAAGCAAAATAAAATTGGACAGCGTCCATGTTTCGGCGGCGATGCCCCTTTCCGTCCACGTTTCGTTCAATTGCAGACTGCCGTTTAAAACTCCCGAAATCAAACTCGGAAGCAGACACAGTATAAGCGCGTAAAAACCGTATCGGGCTTTCTTTTGAATTATTGAAAAAGCCATAAACAGCACGGCTTCGACGCCGGACAAAATGCGCAATGCCAATTCGGTATCGTCATTGACAAATTCGATACAGGTAAAAACTATGCCGATAATAAGCTGTATTATCGCAAAGATATTTCGGTTGACTTTGCTGTCATTTGTATTTCTTTCTTTTTTTGCCAACAGATTCAGCAGTTTTAACGCGGCATAAATCAAAATCGCCTGTAAAGTATTGACGCCGACGTTTATAACGCTGTCGATTAGTTCTATTTTCAGCGCGACGCAAAAAAGCAGCGAGCTTACGAAAGCCGTTATTATTCCGAACGCCTTGAAATACTTAATCGTAAACGCGACAATCAAAACGCTGACGAAAAAAGCGTAAACGACGCCACCGTCGGACGACGCTATGCTTTTTGTCGTCAAAATCGACAATACCGCGCATATAAGCCCGAACAAAGAGCAAATAGCAATATATATAACGGTTTTATTCAAAAGAACCGTATAGTCGTTTTGAGGCGCTATGCTTACTTTTTCAGCGCCGGCTACGGTCTCGATTTGCTCCATTATTTTCTCCTTTGATACAGAAACCGCATTGCCTATCAGTACATGGTTTTATCTGCCATGCTTTTGTATTTTTCGAATAATTCCAAACACTCGTTGCGGTCTATACAGACAACGTAGTCTTTCAGCTTGTCTCTTCCGCCGAAAACCGCGTCGAACTTATTGTCTCTGAACCCTATCGATTCGTTATCTTCTATTGTGCACCCGTAATATATTTTTGATATATTCGCCCACATACACGCAGTAAGACACATATGACAAGGCTCGCCCGTCGTATAAAGAGTACATCCGCTTAAATCGAACGAACCGATATTCTTACACGCGTTTCGTATAGCCTGCATTTCGCCGTGGCAAGTCGGGTCGTTCAGCAAAACGACTTGATTATGTCCTCTGCCTATAATTTTTCCGTCTTTTACTATTACACTGCCGAACGGCCCGCCCTCGCTGTTTTTTATACCTGTTTCGGCTTCGTCGATAGCAACCGCCATAAATTTATTCATAACAACAATCCTTATATGTAATTCAGCCTAAGTATACCACATTACGATACATATTGTAAAGCCGTCTATTCGAGAACGAGCGCTTTTTTAGGGCAGACCTTCGCGCACTGACCGCAACGAACGCATTTTTCGTAATCGATGACGGGCGCGTTAAACAATGTTTGAGACAGCGCGCCGACGGGGCATACCTTAACGGCGGGACACGCATGGTTCTGCGGACAGTTAGCCTTGTTGACGGTAAGAGTTTTTTCCATGATATTTACCTCGGTAAAATAAAAATCGAACACGTATATAATACCACATACGCCCGCGTTTTTCAAGCGTATGCGTTTATTGTTACGCGACTCGGCGCTTTGAATTTTAAACGGCGCGCGGCGTTACCTATCCCGGCCGACCAGATAATCCAAAGTTACGGATAAGCATACCGCTATTTTTTCAAGAGTATTGAGCGCGGGCGTAATGCCGTGCGTCCACTGATGAAGCTGTGTAGAAACAATGTTCGTCTCTCGGAACATTCTGTACGCGGACATGTTCTTTTCGCGCAACACCTCTCGCAGTCTCGAAGAAAACTCGGGCAACGGCTGAGGCACGTATTCCAAGCGCACGTCGGCTTTTCCGCACAGATATTCCAGCGAACAGTCGAAGTAATCGGCAATTTTTACCAATGACGGCAGTCTCATATCTTTTGCGACGTGAAGCCATTTATACAACATGTACCGCGATACTTTCATCTCTCTCGCAACGCCGACGATGCCCAAGCCGCTTTGCTCGATTAACTCTCCGAATACCGTTTTGAATCTATTTACTATCTTGCTCATTCCTGCAGTTTACAGGATTTGTCGGCTCTTGTGTTGCGATGTGCCTTATGTTTAACCTATTTTATCATACTGCAAAAAAAGACAAGCGGTAGTTAAAACGCTTGCCTTTTGACGTTTGTATTATATATTGCGGAAACGAATTACGATTTTTTCTTTTTAACGGGTTTTTCGGGTATAACCGTATCGCTCGTCAGCTTTACGATTGCGACGGACTTATCGGCGACTTTGCCCGAAAACGGCTTATATGTAATAAGGTCGGTATACTCGCCAGCGTCAAGTTCGGGGATATATTCCTTACCCGAATTATTCACGACTACATACACCGCGCTCTCGCCGCTCTTGCGTTTAAAGAACATTACGCCGTCTTTATCGTCCGCACAACAATATCTACCGTGCGCGAAAATTTCGCGTTCGTTGGCGCGCACCGCGCCCAGCTTTTTATACCAGCGCAACAGCTCTTTATTGCCGCCGCCCCACGGATAGCACTTGCGATTGAACGGGTCCTCGAAACCTTCCATGCCCACTTCATCGCCGTAATAAACGCACGGTATGCCGGGAAGAGTATACTGCAACGCGGCAGCCAACTTGACGAGCTTGGTCGTTTCCTCGGCGTTCTTTACCTGCGCAACCGCTTTATCGTCGCGGCTTTCTATTCTGCCATTGTCGCCCAGAACCGTCATAAGCCTCGCGGTGTCGTGGTTATCGAGCACGTTCATAAGAGTATCGACGGCGCGCTTGGGATAGTTGTTGATTATGAACCCGACCGTGTTGTTGAGACGTTCGGCGTCGCCGCAGCGCACGAAATTGAGTATATCCTCTTTGAACGGATAGTTTGTAACCGAATCGAGCTTTCCGTCCGTTACGAACCGTCTGCGCTCGCCGTCGACGACCATGTTCGACGCATCGAGAAAAACTTCACCGTACACGACCGCGTCCGGATTTTCCGCTTTCGCGGCGCGAGCGCAATGGGAAATGAACGAGTCCGAAAGTCGTTCGCACACGTCAAGCCGCCAGCCGCCCAAGCCGAGCCGCGTCCATTTGCGTATAACGCCCTCGGGACCTGCGACGTACTCGTCGAACATCGGATTGTCGCAGTTTACGTCGGGCATGATATCGATATTGTAACGGCATTCGTATTCGTCGGGATAGGATTTGAATTTGTACCACGGATAGTACGGAGACTTTACCGACGCATATGCGCCCACGCTGTCGTAGTTCCCGTACTTATTGAAGTAAATACTGTCGTCGCCCGTATGCGAGAACACGCCGTCGAGGATGATTTTTATTCCGCGCTTTTCCGCTTTTTTGATAAGGTCTTTAAGGTCGTCTTCCGTACCGAAATCGGGGTCTACGCGCATATAGTTGCCGGGGTCGTACTTGTGATTGCTGTGCGCTTCGAATATAGGCGTTAAATACAAACAAGTTACGCCGAGATTTTTAAGGTACGTCAGTTTTTTGGTGATGCCTTTGAGGTTGCCGCCGAAAAAGTCGACGTTGCGTATCCTGCCGTCCTCGCCGGCGCGGTACTCGGGAACGCCGCCCCAATCGTCACGGTACGTCGCGTACGGCTTTGCCGCCGAGCGCTCGCCGCCGATAAAGAATCTGTCGGGCACGATTTCGTACATGACTCCGCCGTCGAGCGCGGTGGGCGCGTACGCGTCCGAAGTAACCGTGAGCTGCCAATCGCCGCCCTTGCCGAGCAACGCGTGCAAATCCGCGCCGCAGCCGACGCGGAAAATCTGTTCTTCGTTATGTATATCGAAATGATAGAAGTACAGCCCCGCCGACGTAACTTTAATCGATATAGAGTACGTATATTCGCCGTCCTCGTCTTTTACGAGGTTCATTCTGTATCCGACGGGGGTTTCGCCGTCCTTTGTGAGAGTCAGATAAACTTCGGACGGGTTCTGAGGCCGCGTAAACCTCAGCGTAAAGCTAATCGGTTCGTCTACCGTA
>CATLGX010000010.1 GCA_949948785.1 uncultured Christensenella sp.
TATAGACGGCGCGCTTTCGCGCGATATGGCGCGAGTTATTAAGGCGGCGGAACTCGGTCGCGCGGCGCGCAATAAGAGCGGACTTAAAAACCGTCAGACGCTCGCAAAAGTAGTCGTTGCGGGCGAGTTCAATCCCGAGTATTCGGATATACTCGCCGACGAGCTTAACGTAAAAGAAACCGTTGTCGGCGGCGCCGACGAATTTACGGGTTACGACGTAAAGCCTCAGCTCAAAACGGTCGGACCGAAGTACGGTAAAAAAGTGGGTGCAATAAGAGCGCACCTTGCGGAGAACGGCGACGAGGCGGCAAAGGTCGCGCTCGGCGGCGGAGTGTACCGCTTCGACGTAGACGGTGAGAGCGTGGAACTCGGTAAAGACGATATGTTGATTGCGACCAAGGGCGCTAACGGGTATTCGGTGGAGACGGACGGCGACATGACGGTAGCACTCGACACCGAGCTTACGGACGAGCTTATAAAAGAGGGGTGTTGCCGCGAGCTTATTTCCAAAATTCAGACTATGCGCAAAGCCAACGGCTATGAAGTTACCGACAGGATAAACGTGTATTGGCACGGCGACGACTTTATAGGCGGTGTGATTAAAGAGTTCGGCGCGCGCATCGCAAAAGTTACGCTTGCGGAAAATATCGACGACCTCGGCAATCATAAGGCGCTCGGCAAGAGCGCTCAGCCCGCCGACGTCAACGGACACCAAACGCTTATCGCGCTCGAAAGATGTTAGCCCCCGATTGGAAAGATTATAAAATACTCGGCACGGGCGACGGGCTTAAACTCGAACGCTGGGGCGATGTGGTTTTGCTCCGTCCCGACCCGCAGGCGATATGGTCGGCGACAGTCGATTTTTCGCGTTTCGACACACACGCGCGATACGAGCGCGACAAGTCGGGCGGCGGGCGGTGGATTATCAATAAGCCCATGCCCGAGGAATGGACGGTGCGTTGGCGCGACATGAAGTTTTACGTGCGCCCGACGGGATTCAAGCATACGGGGCTGTTTCCCGAGCAAGCCGTCAATTGGTCGATACTGACCGACGAAATAAAAAAGTCGAAAGACCGCGAACCGATTAGAATACTCAATCTTTTCGCGTACACCGGTGCGTCGACTGCGGCGCTCGCAAAGTGCGGCGCGGTCGTAACGCACGTAGACGCGGCAAAAGGCATGGTCGAGCGCGCGCAGAGCAATTGTGCGCTGAACGGCGTTCCGCGCGAAAATACGCGTTTTATCGTAGACGACTGCAAGAAGTTCGTCATGCGCGAAATACGCAGAGGCAAAAAGTACGACGCCGTTATAATGGACCCGCCGAGTTACGGCAGAGGTGCGTCGGGCGAAGTGTGGAGAATGGAAGACGATGTTTTCGCTCTCGTCAAGCTCTGCGTCCAAGTGCTGTCGGACGCGCCGAAATTCTTTTTAATAAACAGCTATACTACGGGTTTGCAACCGCAGACCATACAAAATCTTTTGACGCTCGCGCTGGGCGATAAGCGCGGAGGAACGGAAGCGTACGAAGTGTGCCTCCCGACCGAGTGCGATATTGCGCTTCCGTGCGGATGTAGCGGGCTATGGAGAAAACAGTGAACGACACTAAAACCGAAAATAAGAATATCTCGGTAAAGACGGACGGCGAGCGCGCCGCTAAAAAGGTCAAACTGAGACTGGACGCCGTAAATGCCGCGAAAAAAGCAGCGCCGTCCGCGCCGCTTTGCGATATAACAGTATCGGACGATTCGCCCGCGGTGCTGTACGAGGACAATCATTTGCTCGTCGTCGTAAAACCGCAGAACGTTCCTACGCAAGCGGATTCGAGCGGAGACGTAGATTTTCTGTCGATGCTAAAAGACTATCTCGTCAAAAAGTACGACAAGCCCGGCAACGCCTATCTCGGACTCGTGCACAGGCTCGACCGACCGACGGGCGGCGTCATGGTATTCGCTAAAACGAGCAAGGCGGCGGGACGGCTTTGCGAACAGATACGTTCGGGCGATTTCGAAAAGACGTACGCCGCGGTCGCAGTCGGTAGACCGAATAGAACGGGCAGGATAGAGCACTATCTCGTAAAAGACGAAAAGACCAATACGGTAACGCTCGCGCCCGCGTCGCTCACCGGCGCGAAACTTGCGGAGTCGGAAATAAAAATTTCCGAAGAACGCGACGGGCTGTCGCTCGTTTCGGTAAAACTCATTACGGGCAGAACGCATCAGGCGCGAGTGCAGTTGAAGGCGCTCAGCTGTCCGATAGTCGGCGATAAGCGTTACGGCGGAGACAAGTATTTGCCTGCGCCGCATCTCGCGCTTTGGGCGTATAAACTTGCGTTTTCGCACCCCGTTACCGGCGAAACGCTCAAATTCATATCGCTTCCGCCGGACGAATTTCCGTGGTCGGATTTCGATACGGAAGCGCTCGTCGACCTCGTTCGACCGGTAGAACGTCGAAGATATTGACGCGCAATCAAAATAGATACAAACAAGGAGTTTACAAATATGTTAGACAAGGAAATAACCAATCTTTTGACTTATGCCGAATTGCATCTCATGCTCGACGAGCTTGATAAAGCGCGCGCCGCGAGGCAGATTGTCAGGCTGTTAAAGCTCGACGGATATTCGCCGCTGTACGAATCCGACGAGAACGCCGTAGACGTCGACGGCATGACGTCGCCCAATAAACTGCTCGAACCGCTTATCGCAAGCGCGGTCGAGCGCGGAGCGGTCGCTTCGGACAAGACGGCGGAACTTAAAGCGGACATCATGGACGCTCTGCTTTTGCGTCCGTCCGAAATAAACGATTTGTTTGCCGACACCGCATCCGTCAACCGTCAGAAAGCGTTTGACTTTTTGTACGATTACAGCGTGAAAAGCGGCTACGTCGACCTCGACGAGTGCGCAAAAAACGACCGCTGGGAAGCGAAAGAACTCAAAAGCAAGATAGAAGTAATTATCAACGTTATGCCGCAGGCAAGCTCTTCCGACTATCCGCCCTGCGCGCTTTGCTACGAGAACGAAGGGTACGGCGCGAGCGCGAACAAGCGCACCGTTTCCGTCGATATTGACGGCGAGGATTGGTTTTTCACGTATTCGCGCCATCAATACTTCGATAAGCACGGCGTGCTCGTAAACAAATCGCACACGCCGCCCACGGACGGTAAAGATATGCTCGGCAAACTCGCGTGCGCCGCGGATTTTATGGGCGCGGACGGATTTGTCGGTATCAACGCCGCGGCTGAAAACGGCGGAGCGAAGAACTCCGTACACGAGCATTTTCAAACGGGTTACAGATATGCGCCCGAGCTTCGCGCGGGGTACGGAAACAGGTATAAATCCCGAGAATATCCGTATATCGAACTCGGCACGGTCGATTGGTACAATACCGTTATACGGCTTTCTCATTCCAACCGCGAAAAGGTGGTGGAGTTTGCAGATAAATTGATTTCGGCATGGAACGGTTATTCGGACGAGCGAATTTCAAATTCCGACGGCAAGAGCAATTTCGCAAACGTAGTCGCGCGCAAGATAGGCGGCAAATACGTCTTTGACATAATACTGCGTTCCAACGGCGTCAAAAAGCCCCGCATCCCCGCCGAATACAACGAGATTAAGACGGATGCGCTCGGACTGACCGACCTTCTCGGTTATTTCGTACTTCCCACCAAGCTGTCCGAACAGTTGCAGAAAGTGCGGCTGTATCTCGACGGAACGACGCCGTTCGATAAAGCGGCGCTTCCCGCCGATACAAAGCCGTTCGGCGGTATGATAGAGCGAATGCTTAAAGAGCAGGGCGGTACGGTAAGCTCGCTCGAAGCCAAACTCAATCTTCACGACGAGATAGATGCGGCTTGCGAGAAGATACTGTCGCAGTCGGCGGTGTTCGATGCGGAAACGATTAAGCCGTTCTTCGAATCGCTCGGAATTTACGAATTGTAATTATACGAAGAAACTCTCGAAAGCAAATAGCGTCGGGAGTTTTTAGTTTGAAAAAATTTAAGGAAATCTTAATGATTTTAATTGTCCCGTCGTGATATAATCACGTTATGAATTACATGTGCCTCATTATAGACGACGAAAAAATGCTTGCGGACAGCACAGCCGAATATTTTAATCTTTTCGGCGTGAGCGCCGCAGTCGCTTACGGCTCCGACGATTGCCGCAAGTTTTTCGAGAACAACACAACCGAGCTTGTGTTGCTCGACATAAATCTGAGCGACGGCAACGGGTTCGATATTTGCAAGCGTTTGCGCGAGCGCACCGATATTCCCATACTGTTTATATCCGCTCGCGCGAGCGACGACGACAAGATAATCGCGCTCAATATCGGCGGCGACGACTACGTGCAAAAACCGTACTCGCTCGGCGTACTTCTCGCCAAAGTGAAAGCAGTATTAAAACGTTGCGGCATGAAAAACGCCTCGGCGTTTACTGACGGACGATTGACTGTCGATTTTAAAAGCAAAACCGTTGAGGTGTGCGGCAAAGCGGTTAAACTGACGGCGCTCGAGTTTCGGCTATTGACGTATCTCGTCGAAAACAGAGGAAGAGTGGTTTCCAAAACCGAGCTGTTCGAGAATGTGTGGAAAGATAAGTTTACGGGCGACGGCACGCTCAACGTGCACGTGCGCAGATTGCGTGAGGCGATAGAACCCGACCCGAATAAGCCGTCGTATATAGTTACGGTTTGGGGCGACGGATACAAATTCGACGGGAGCGCAGTATGAAAAAGCAGTTATTTTTCGTCGGCTTTTTTGCGTGCATTGCGGCGGAGCTTGTCGCGTTAATCGTATTTGCGGCGTATACGCCCGCCGAAGAGCAGTCGGCGGTTGCCGTAAACGAGGTCGTTAAGACTGTTACGCGCGATTTCGACGATATGGACGGACATAAAAAAGTTTCGGCCCTCGATTATGCTGTGCTCGGCAGCGACGGTGAGGTTTTGTACCGCACGCGGTCGGGGCTTTCCGAAAGTATCGATGATGCAATTTCGCACAGAGATACCGTTCTCGACGTCGTAAAAGACGACGAAACGGTGGGCAAGATAATTATTTACAACGACGGCGCGGAAGCGTTGCAATCGCAAAAGCGTATAACAGTAATTGCGGTTGCGGCGGCTATTGCATTGCAGTGCGCCGTGTGCGGCGTGTATGCCGCGTATTTGTATCGCGCTGTGGCAAAACCTTTCGGAAAACTCAAAGGCTTTGCCGAACGCATTGCGGGCGGCAATCTCGATATACCGCTCGAAATGGACAGAGATAATCTTTTCGGCGCGTTCACGGAAAGTTTCGACATTATGCGCTCCGAATTGAAAAAGGCGAGACTGTCCGAAGCGGAGGCGCAAAAAAGCAAAAAGGAGCTTGTCGCAAAGCTGTCGCACGACATAAAAACGCCGGTTGCCAGCATAAAAGCTGTATCCGAAGTGGGACTTGCCGTAGCGAAGAGTAAGAAAGACAGGGATAATTATTCGCGTATTATAGATAAAACCGACAGTATAAATTCGCTCGTTACAAATCTTTTTACGGCGACGCTCGAAGACTTGCAACAACTGTCCGTATCTCCGGAGAATATGGAAAGCGTCGAGATGACGCGTATGCTCGAAAATGCCGATTATCTGTGCCGCGCGAAAATTCCGCCTATGCCGCAATGTATGGTTTATGCGGACAGACTGCGGTTGCAACAAGTGTTCGATAATATTTTCGCCAATTCGTACAAGTACGCGGATACGGATATTGCCGTAACCGTTATGCTCGGAGCGAACGGAGTAGACATTGCGATAGAAGATTTCGGCGGCGGCGTTCCGAGCGCGGAACTTCCCGCGCTCAAAGAAAAATTCAAGCGCGGCGAAAACGCCAAAGCAAAAGACGGCGCTGGACTCGGACTGTATATTTCAGATTATTTTATGCGTGAAATGAACGGCAACCTCGATGTGCAAAACGGAAGCAACGGGCTGAGAGTTACCGTATCTGTAAGTTTTGCGCGCATAAATTAAGAAAAAATTAAGAGTTTGTTAAAGACCGTTAAGGCGCGGATAAGATATAGTTGCGAGGTATGGAGGTAGTCATGTCCGACATTTTGCTTAAAACGGAAAAGCTGTGCAAGACGTTTTCCAACGGCGGCTTGCAACAGCATGTTCTAAAAAATATAGACCTCGAACTTTACGACGGCGACTTTACGGTAATCATGGGCGCGAGCGGGGCGGGCAAGTCAACGCTTTTGTATGCTCTTTCGGGCATGGATACGCCTACGCTCGGGAAAATCTCTTTCGGCGATAAGGTAATATCCGACATGTCGCAGGATGCGCTGTCTGTTTTCCGTAGGCAACATTGCGGTTTTGTTTTTCAACAAATTTATTTAATAGACGGTATGTCGGTCATGGACAACGTGCTTGCGGCGGGATTGCTCGTGCAAAAGGACAGAAAATCGCTCGTGCAAAAGGCAAAGGCGCTTTTTGCCGCCGTCGATATAGACGAGGAAACGCAAAAAAAATTCCCGTCGCAAATTTCCGGAGGACAGGCACAGCGCGTGGGAATAGTTCGCGCGCTTATCAATTCGCCGCGCATACTGTTTGCCGACGAGCCGACGGGCGCGCTCAACAGCAAGACGGGGCTTGACGTCCTCGATACGCTTACTAAGTTCAACGAGTGCGGTCAAAGTATAGTCATGGTTACTCACGACCTGCGTTCCGCGCGTCGCGGCAACCGCATCCTTTATTTGAAAGACGGCGCGGTGCTCGGCGATTGCAAGCTCGGAAAATACGAGCACGGCAATGAAGAACGGCATGAAAAACTTTCGGCGTTTCTCCGCGATATGGAGTGGTAAAATGGGAAAATATTTTCTTGTCGCGCGCTCCAATCTTCGCAAAGCGAAAGGTCAATCGGCGGTCATCGTAGCGCTCATATTGCTCGCCGCGCTCATGCTCAACCTGTGGCTGATGCTGTCGACGGATTATGCCGAAAACTTCGAGCGCTACCACGACAAGCTCAACGCCGAGCACGTAACGCTGTCGATTACCGGCGTGGATAAAGCTCAAACCGATTTTATATCGCGGACTCTCGACGAAGATGCCCGCGTTTCCGAGTATCGCCACGACGAGTGCGTCGGCATGATTGGCGGGTTTTCGTACAACGGCGGCATGACTAATATGTGGCTTGTATTCATGGAAAAGCAGTATGCACTCGACCGCTCGATAGGCAAGGCGGAAGTAATAGAGGACAGCGGAAAGAGCGGGGTATACCTTCCGATGCTTTATAAGACCGACGACATGGGCGTCGGCGCAACGGTGCAAATATCCGTCGGAAGTTATATCGTTTCGTATGAGGTGTGCGGATTTTTCAACAGCGTAATGATGGGCTCGCACAACTGTTCGCTTACGCAAATTTTGTTTACGCCCGATTTGTACGAACAGTTTGTCGCGCTGGAATATGCGCCTAAGTCGGTATTGTGGTCGGTGCGGCTCAAAGACGCGTCGGATAACGCGCAGTTTCGAGCGCAGTTCAAGAATGCGATAGCCGAACGTTTTCCGAGTGTTAATATGATGAGCAACGATTACGACACCGTGGCGCAGGCACGGTACATTTCTCAAAACATTTGCTCGGGAATATTGTGCGCAATGGCGTTTTTGGTACTGCTTATTGCTATCGTCGTAATAGTATCGAACATAATCAATTACATTCAGGTCAATATAAAAAATCTCGGCGTGCTCAAATCGACGGGTTATACGTCAAAGCAACTTGTGCTCGCGCTTTTGACGCAGTTTCTGTCGCTCGCTTTTCTCGCTTCCGTTGCGGGTTCTGCGCTTTCGTACGGAGTGTTTCCTTCGATTAGCGTCATGATGATTTCGCAGACGGGTATACCTTACGCAATGCGGTTTCTGCCGTTGCCGGTGTTTATTTCCATAGCCGTTCTGTGCGGCGCGGTCGCGCTTGCCGTGTGGCTTGCCGCGCGCAGAATAAGAAAAATAGAGCCTATAACGGCGTTGCGCTCGGGTATCGTTACGCACAATTTCAAAAAGAATCGCGTGCCGCTCGAAAAGACAAAAGCGCCGCTTAACTTTGCGCTCGCACTCAAAACAACTCTGTCCAACATGAAGCACAATGTAACGGTGTGCGTAACAATGCTTGTGCTGTCCGTACTAGTCGTGTTTTCGGGGTTGATGACCGAAAACGTCATAGCCGACATGACGCCGTTTGTCAACTTGATTGTCGGCGAAACCGCGGACAGTTGTATAAGCGTGCATGCCGAGGCCGAGGCGAGGTTTGTCGAACAGCTGAATTCGGACGTGCGCGTAGAAAAAGCGTATCTGTTTAATTCCATTAACATAGCACATGTCGGCGGTATGGAACTGTTGGCTACGGTAAGCGACGATTTTTCCGCCGTCAACAACAAAAACGTCGTATTCGAGGGGCGATTCCCGAAGTACGACAACGAGATGGCTGTCGCCGCAAAGTACGCGGGCGAAAAGGATATTGAAATAGGAGATACGGTAAAATTTTCGGCTTGCGGAAAGACCGCAGACTATCTTGTATGCGGATTTACGCAAATGACAAACAATCTCGGAAAAGACTGTCTTATTACGAGAGCGGGATACGAACGGTTGGGCGAACTTACCGAAGCGAGTTATTACATAGATTTAAAACCGAGCGTAGACATCGACGAGTCCAATGCGGAAATGAAAGAGAAATTCGCAGGCGACGTAAATATAGCCATAAATATCGCTCAGACAGTAGACGGCGCGTCGCGCGTGTACGTGTCGCTGATGACGTTTATAGTAATAGCCATACTCGCGGTGTCCGCGCTTATAATAGCTTTCGTGCTGTATCTTTTGGTGCGGACAATGCTGGCTACGAAAATGCGCGACTACGGCATATTGAAGTCGGTGGGGTATACGACAGGTCAGCTCGTATTGCAAACCGCATTGTCGTTCATGCCGTCGCTTATAATTTCCACAATCGTCGGGCTTGTTGTCGGCTGTCTTATAATAAATCCGCTTATGTCGCTGTTTTTAAGCTCTATAGGCGTTGTGAAATGCACGTTCGGCATCCCGATAGGTTTTGTATCGATTGCGGGCGTCGTGCTGATAGTTTTGTCTTTCGGAATAGCGTGTCTGCTTTCGCTCAAAGCCAGAAAAATCTCGCCCAGAAACTTGCTTGTCGGAGAGTGAAAAACAGCGCGTAATAAAAACTGCGCCGACGGCGTTTCGAGTTAGCCGCGTCGATTACGCCAAGAGAAGTAAAATCGGAAAAAAGCCCGCACTTTCGGCGGGCGTATCAACTTTGTTTTGAGAAGTCCGTGCTTTACGGCAGTGTGTGTCCTGCGGCGCGATAGATTTCGTACCATTCGCGGTCGTCGAGCGGAACTTCGCAACAGTCTTTATAGTCGGTTAAATGTCTGTCGAGCGTCGTACCGATAACCGCCTGCATATTTGCGGGGTGGTGAAGAATCCAGGCGACTGCGACGGCTTCTTTTGTGGTATTGTATTTTTGCGCCAAGCCGTCGATACAGAAGTTGAGCGCGAAGTACTTTTTCTTAGCCGCGTCCGTCGTGAACGCCCCGCTGTAAAAGTATCCCGATTCATCGGTAAACTCACACTGCATCGTGCCGTATGTTTGTATTGTTATGCCGCGCATGCGGCAGTATTCCAAAAGCCCGCCGTCTCTGTCCACTGCCGCGGGCGAACTTGTGTTTACGTTTATTCCCGCGTCGATAATGGGGCAGAACGCGGGGGAGAGCTGCATTTGGTTTACGTAAAGTTTTTGATTTACGACGGACTGCAAGTATTCCGTCTGCATGACCGAAAAATTGCTTACGCCGAAGCGCAGGACTTTTCCGTCGCGTTCGAGCCTGTCGAACGCGCGCGCTATTTCTTCGGGGCGCATGAGCGTGTCGGGGCGGTGAAGCAACAGAATGTCTATGCGGTCGGTGTTCAGGCGTTTGAGCGAACCTTCGACGCTTTCTATAATATGATTATAGCCGAGGTTGTATCGTCCGCTCATTATACCGCACTTAGTTTGCAGAACCATGCGTTCGCGAAGCGACGGTCGGTTTTTTATGAGTTCGCCGTAAAGCTGTTCGCACTTGCCGCCGCCGTAAATATCTGCGTGGTCGAACAGGTTTATACCGATGTCGAGCGCGGCGGAAACAAGCCGAGCGATGTTTTCAATCGGTTTGTCCGCAATGCGCATGCACCCGAGCGCAAGTTTGCTAGCCTTTATTCCGCCGACGTCGATGTATTTCATGCGGTGATTATACCATACCGAGCGGCGGTTTGCAAGGGTTTGGCGTTTTTTCGTCGGGTCTTTTATAGGTCGGCGTTTAATAAAAATTTTCCCTCGTCCTCTCGCAACTCCTTTTATACTCTTGACAAATTGCGCGAAATATTGCATAATGTATTCGGTCGTAATTTGCTTTCAGTTTTATAAAAGCATTGCGGCGTTACTTGCGAATATTATCTACGGAGGTCTTATGGACGGATTGGTAGTCAGGGACGAGCAGTCGCTCGCCGAATTGCTCAAACGCGTGCGCGCGGCGCAGGCGGAGTACGCGACTTTCTCGCAGGAGCAGGTCGACAAAATTTTCCTCGCGGCGGCGACAGCCGCGGACAAAGCGCGTTTGCCGCTCGCCGAAATGGCTGTGGCGGAAACGGGCATGGGCATTGTCGAGGACAAGGTCATTAAAAACCACTATGCCGCAGAGTACATCTACAACGCGTACCGCGACGTAAAGACGTGCGACGTGATTTCTTCGGACGACTCGTTCGGAGTGGAAACGTTGGCAGAACCCGTCGGAGTTATCGCGGCGATTGTGCCGACGACAAATCCGACGTCCACAGCTATATTCAAAGCTATGCTCGCGCTCAAAACGCGCAACGCGATAGTATTTTCGCCGCACCCGCGCGCTAAAAACTGCACGATTGCGGCTGCCAAAACGGTGCTCGACGCGGCGGTCGCCGCGGGCGCGCCCAAGGATATAATCGGCTGGATAGACGAGCCGAGCGTCGCGCTTTCCGCGGCAATTATGAGCAGCAGCGATTTGATTCTCGCCACGGGCGGACCCGGCATGGTCAAAGCGGCGTACAGCTCGGGAAAACCGGCGGTGGGCGTCGGCGCGGGCAACACTCCCGTCATCATCGACAGCTCTGCCGATATAGAACTTGCCGCGTCGTCGGTGCTTCACAGTAAGTCGTTCGACAACGGCATGATATGCGCGTCCGAGCAGTCGGTAATCGTTATGTCCGACGTATACGACGCGTTCAAAAAGGAACTCGCTTACCGCGGCGCTTACTTCCTCGACGCGGAACAGATAGATAAGGTTCGCGCTACAATACTGATAAACGGCGCGGTCAACGCCAAGATAGTCGGACAGAGCGCGCCCAATATCGCGAGACTTTGCGGCTTCGAGGTGCCGGAGACGGCGCGCATACTCGTAGGCGAGGTCGAGTCGGTCGATATCGCCGAGCCTTTCGCGCACGAAAAACTTTCGACCGTGCTTGCCATGTACAAGTCTAAGTCGTTCGACGAGGCGCTCAAAAAGGCGGAACGGCTCGTCGCCGACGGCGGATACGGACACACTTCGGTCATTTATGCCGACGAGCATGCGGAAAAAGACAAGATTGCGCGTTTTGCCGACGCTATGAAAACCTGCCGCATACTTTTGAATACGCCCGCGGCGCACGGCGGCATAGGCGATATTTACAACTTCAAACTCGCGCCGTCGCTTACGCTCGGCTGCGGCTCGTGGGGCGGAAACTCCGTCAGCGAAAACGTCCAAGTCAAGCACCTTCTCAATTACAAAACGGTGGCAAAAAGGAGAGAGAATATGTTGTGGTTCCGCGCGCCGGAAAAGGTTTATTTCAAAAAAGGCTGTATGCCCGTCGCGCTCGCCGAGCTTAAAGACCTCGGCTTTAAGCGCGTGTTTATCGTTACCGACGAATTCTTGTTTAAGAGCGGATTCAGTAAGCTCGTTTCCGACAGGCTCAACGAGATGGGTATTGTCAATACTACGTTCTCCGACGTTCAGCCCGACCCGACGCTCGGTTCGGCGCAAAAGGGCGCGGAGGCAATGCGTTCGTTCTCGCCCGACTGCATAGTCGCTCTCGGCGGCGGCAGCGCGCTCGACGCGGGCAAGATTATGTGGGTACTGTACGAACACCCCGAAGTAGACTTCGCCGACCTTGCGATGCGCTTTATGGATATAAGAAAGCGCGTATACCGTTTCCCCAAAATGGGAGAGAAAGCGTATTTCGTCGCAATCACGACGACGGCGGGTACCGGTTCCGAAGTTACTCCGTTTGCCGTCATAACCGACGAAAAGAGCGGAATGAAACATCCTCTCGCCGATTACGAGCTTTTGCCCAAGATGGCGATATGCGACCCCGAACTCATGATGAGCATTCCCAAAGGGCTTACGGCAAACTCCGGCTACGACGCGATGGTTCACAGTCTCGAAGCGATTGCGTCCGTCATGGCTACCGATTTTACCAACGGCATTGCAAAAGAAGCTATCAAACTGATATTCGATTATCTTCCGACGGCGTACCGCGACGGCAGTAACGAAAAGGCGCGCGCCGAAATGGCGTACGCCGCGACGATGGCGGGCATGGCGTTCGCTAACGCGTTCCTCGGCGTTTGCCATTCCATGGCGCACAAGTTGGGCGCTTACCATCACTTGCCTCACGGCATGGCGAACGCGTTGCTTTTGCCCGAGGTCATGCGGTTCAATGCTTCGGAAGCCCCGACCAAGCTCGGCACGTTCCCGCAGTACGACCACCCCGTGTGTCTGCGCCGTTATGCGGAAATCGCGGAGCTTGTAGGCGTCAAGGGCAAGACCGACGAGGAGAAGTTCGAAAAACTCGTCAAAAAGCTCGAAGATTTGCGCGCCGAAATCGGACTTCCCGCGACCATCAAGGACGCGGGCGTGCCCGAGGACGTGTTCCTTGCGAAGCTCGACGATATGTGCCGCGACGCGTTCGACGACCAGTGCACGGGCGCAAACCCGCGTTATCCGCTTATAAGCGAAATCAAGCAGATGTATCTCAACGCTTATTACGGCAAAAAAGCATAAGGAGGGGAAACTATCATGGCATTAAACGAAATCGCAAAGCGCTCCAATAAAACGGTTTACCGCGACGGCGACCTTTGCTACAAGGTGTTTGCCGCCGATTACAACAAAGCCGACATCTTCAACGAGGCGCTCAATCAAACGCGTGTCGAGGAGACGGGACTGTTTATTCCCAAGGTCCACGAGGTCAAACGCCTCGACGACGGCAGGCTCGCCATCGTCATGGATTACGTCGAGGGCAAATCGCTCATGCAGCTCGAAAGCGAGAATCCCGCAAAGTCCGCCGAGTACTTGACGAGACTTATCGACGTTCAGCTTTCCATGCACGCGCTGTCCGCCCCCAACCTCAACAAACAGCGCGACAAATTTACGCGTAAAATAGACCTTTCGGGGCTTGACGCGACGACGCGTTACGAATTGCACGTGCGTCTCGATTCCATGCCCAAGCACCATAAGCTCTGCCACGGGGATTTCAATCCGAGCAACGTAATTATAACGAACGACGACCGCGCGTGCATTATCGACTGGTCTCACGCTACGATAGGCAATGCGTCGGCGGACGCGGCTCGGACATATCTTTTGTTCAAGCTCGCGGGCAACGACAAAACGGCGGAAAACTATATGACAGCATTCTGCAAGAAATCGGACACCGCCCGCCAATACGTGGACCAGTGGCTTCCCATAGTAGCCGCATCCCAGATGGTTAAAGGCAAGCCCGAAGAAAAAGAAATACTGGGTAAGTGGGTTGACGTTTGTCAGTATGAATAATTTTGACGGCGTATATATCGGACGTAATGGAACTATGTGCTTGCGGCGGCTCTGTCATGCGGGAGAACCGCGTTGCCACCGCCGCCGCACTTTCGTCCGTCTACGCCGCGCCTGCACAGTCAAGCCGCATAGTCGTATCACGCGATGAATGCGGTTTCTCTATAAGAAACTAACGGAGAAAAAATCATGACACTTAGCGTATGTGTTGGCAGTTCCTGCCATCTTAAAGGTTCGTACGACGTCATCGAGACGTTCAAGAAACTGATAGAGCAACACAAGCTCGCGGATAAAATCGAGCTTCGCGCCTGTTTCTGTCTCGGACGTTGCGCCGACGGCGTTTCCGTAAAGGCGGACGACGCGTACATACTCGGAGTAAACGGCGCCAACGCGCAGGAAAAATTCGAGAAAGAAATAATGCCGCTGTTGGGGTAGAAAGCCATGTTCTATCTCGATTTTCAAAAAGCAAACTGCAAAAACTGCTATAAGTGCCTGCGTTCGTGTCCCGTCAAGGCGATTGACATGCGCAATTCGCAGGCTAAGATTATAGAGAGCAGGTGCATACTTTGCGGACACTGCACGCATGTTTGTCCGCAAAATGCGAAGAGCGTACATAATGACGCGGCGGCGGTTTTGAAGCTGTTGAAGACCAAGACCGTCATAGCGTCGGTCGCTCCCGCTTTTGTTTCCTCGTTCGGACTGACGTCGTTCGAGCCGTTCCGCGCGGCGCTTAAAAAGCTCGGTTTTTCCGACGCTTACGAAACGTCGGAAGGCGCGGCGGTAGTTACCGCAGAATACAAAAAACTTCTCGCGTCAGGCAAGTACGAAAACTTTATCACGTCCGCGTGTCCCGCAGTGAACCGCGCGATACAGCTCTATCATCACGACGTGCTTAAATATCTTGCGCCCGTAGATTCTCCGATGGTCGCGCATGCCAAGATTTTGCGCGAAAGATTTAAAAACGCGTCGGTTGTGTTTATCGGACCGTGCATAGCCAAAAAGCGCGAGGCGGCGGAAAGCGGAATAATCGCGGGGGCGCTGACTTTTGAAGAAGTTGCGGAACTGTTTGAAAATAACGGTGTGAAACCTGTTGCCGTCAATCCCGAAATGCACGAAAGCAAAAAGGCGACGGTTGCGGCGGTTTCCGATACCGAAGAACCCGGCGAAGAAAAAATCGCGGCGAAGTTCTATCCGATTTCACGCGGTATAATCAAGTCGTTCGACGCGTTCCCCGGCGGTTACGAGTATATTGCCGTCGACGGCGTATCGCGTCTTTCGCAAGCGCTCGAAGACCTTAAAAACGTCAAGGGCGTGTTTCTCGAAATCAATGCGTGCGAGGGCGCGTGCGTAAACGGACCGTGCGCAATACAGCGCAGCGGCGGAAACGTAGAGGCAAACGTTCGCGTGCGCAATTACACAAACGGCGCGCCGCTCGACGTTGTGCGCGAGCATCCGTCAGTCGCCGTCGAAAGAAAACCGCTTACGCCCGGCGACCGCATCCCCACGGACGACGAGGTCGCGGAAGTGCTTGCCCGTACGGGCAAGCGCGGCAAGTGCGACGAGCTCAACTGCGGCGCTTGCGGTTACAACTCCTGCCGCGAAAAGGCATGGGCTGTCGTAAACGGATACGCAGAGGTGGAAATGTGCGTGCCGTATATGCGCGAGAAAGCCGAATCCATGGGCAACGTTGTTATCGAGAACAGTCCGAACGGAATAATAGTGTGCGACAAAGCGCTTAAAATTACCGAGATAAACAGACGTGCGGAGGCGCTCGTCGGCGCCGCTCGCCCCGAGTATATATTCGACTGTTTCGACCCTACCGCAGTGTTTAAAGCGGCGGAGAACGGGGTCCAGAGCCGTGTGGACGCGCTTAAAATAGAAAAGTCGGGCAAGTACGTCGATATGAACATCGTTCCGCTTGCCGGTGAGAACGCGCTTCTTATCGTTCTAATCGACGTTACCGATAAAGTCAATTACGACGCGGAACTCGATAAAGTCAAACGCGGCACTTTTGAAGTTACGGATTCAGTCATAGAAAAGCAGATGCGCGTCGCGCAGGAGATTGCGTCCCTGCTCGGCGAGACAACCGCCGAAACCAAGATTGCGCTGTTAAAACTTAAAGACGCTATCAAGTAAGGCAGGTGGAACTTTGAGTTACTTTATTGACAGCGGCTATACGTCGCTCAATCATGCGGGCGAAGAACTTTGCGGCGACCGCGTCGAGTATGCGTCGAACGGCGATTATCTGACCGCGGTGCTGTGCGACGGCATGGGAAGCGGAGTAAAAGCCAATATTCTCGCAACACTGTCGTCCAAAATTCTTTGCACCATGCTGTCTGCTGGCGTGCCTATAAGCGATTGTATAGAAACGCTTATTGCGTCTCTTCCCGTGTGTAAAGTGCGCGGAGTGGCGTACGCCACGTTTTCGGTATGCCATATAAACAGCGAAGGCAAGGGCGAGATTTTGGAGTTTGACAATCCCGCGGCTATACTCGTCCGAAACGGCGAGGCGAGCGACCTCCCTCGCGAAAAGTCCGTCATACTCGGAAAGACCGTGTATTCGACGAAGCTCGACCTTAATGCGGGCGACGCGGTTATTATGACTAGCGACGGCGTTGAACATGCGGGCATAGGCATGCTGATGAACTTCGGCTGGGAACGCCCGCAGATAAAAGATTATTTAAAACGTTCGGTGAAGCGTGATATGTCGGCGCGAGCCATTTCCGCTGCGCTTTGCGGCGCATGCAACGAGCTTTACATGAACGAACCAGGCGACGATACGACCGTAATGTGCGTCAAAGTGCGTGAAGCCGCGCCCACGTCGGTTTTCGTCGGTCCGCCCGTGAACAAGGAAAACGACGCCGAATACGTCAAACAGTTTATGTCGCTGCCCGGTAAAAAAGTGGTGTGCGGCGGTACGAGTTCGCTCGTGGTAGCGCGCGAGACGGGTAAAGAAGTAAAAACCAGCTTCGACTTTCCCGACCGCGATATTCCTCCGATAGGGTATATTGACGGCATTGACCTCACTACGGAGGGAGTTGTTACCGTACGGCGCGTTTTGGAGCTTTCGGACAGTTATCTCGACGCGCACAACTGTAATTCGGCGACGTTTGTAAAGCGCGACGGAGCGAGCCTGCTCGCAAAACTTTTGTTCGAGGATTCCACCGATGTAAAGTTTTTCGTCGGACAGGCGGTTAACTCGGCGCATACGGGACTTCCAATCGAAACGACGATGAAGCTGAAACTTATCGACAGACTTGCCGAAAACCTGAAACGAATGGGCAAGCGCGTCGACGTGCAGTACGATTAAACGTACAACTACATAAAAGGACTATCATGCAAAACAGACTTTTCGATACCGCTGTACAAGAGCTTAAATACAAGGTAATAAAAGAGCTTATCCGCGCTTACGACCGCGGAATAGACAACGAAATTTTCCGAGACGTGCCCATAAAAATCATGCCCGGGCCCAAAGCCAGCCTGCGCTGTTGCGTTTATAAAGAGCGCGCGATTTTGCAAGAAAGATTGAAACTTGCGATGGGCGGAGACAAAGAAAACCCCAACGTCGTCGAGGTTATAGACATAGCTTGCGACGAGTGTCCGGTTGACGGCATTTTCGTTACGCCTGCGTGCCGCGGGTGCATTTCTCACCGCTGTGCGGAAGCGTGCCCTAAGGGCGCAATAACGATAATCGATAAGCACGCGGTAGTTGACAAAGAAAAGTGCATAGAGTGCGGTAAGTGCGCCGCCGCTTGCCCGTACAATGCCATTATACTTCAAAAACGCCCGTGCGTAGCGAGTTGCAAAGCAAACGCAATCAAGGTAAACGCAGATAAAAAAGCGGTAATAGACAACGACAAGTGCGTCGGTTGCGGCGCGTGCGTGTACCAGTGTCCGTTCGGCGCAATTTCCGATAAGTCGTACATACTCGACGCACTCGATATTTTAAAGAATTCCGACAACAACAAAAAATACAAAGTTTACGCGCTTATCGCTCCCGCAATCGTCGCGCAGTTCAACTATGCGCGCATCGAACAGATTGTTACGGGCATGAAAAAACTCGGGTTCTTCGATATCGTAGAAACCGCGCTCGGCGCGGATATGACGCTTGCCGAAGAAGCGGAGGAACTTAAAGAGCGCGGCACGATGACTAGTTCGTGCTGTCCGAGCTTCGTGAGATACGTAGAAATCAACTTCCCGGAGCTTAAAAAGTATATATCGTCCACGCCGTCGCCCATGGTTATGGCGGGACGGCTTATCAAAGCGATGGATTCCACAGCAAAGGTCATTTTCGTCGGACCGTGCACGTCCAAAAAGTTCGAATATAAGTCCGAAAAAGCGGAGGGCAGTATAGATTGCGTATTGTCGTTCGAGGAGTTGCAGGCGTTTCTCGACGCGCGTGATATCGACGTTTCGACGCTCGAAGACACGCATCTCGACAACGCGTCGTATTACGGCCGCATTTTTGCGCGTTCGGGCGGTCTGACGGAAGGCGTTGCGGCAATGGCGAAAGAAAAAGGTTTCGACGCGAAGCCCGTCGCGATGAGCGGATTGGAGGAGTGCAAAAAACAGCTCCTGATGCTCAAAGTGGGAAAGTCTCCGTTTAACTTTTTCGAGGGCATGGCTTGCGACGGCGGCTGTGTAAACGGCGCGTTGTGTTTGCACCACGGACCCAAGAGCCTTACCGACGTAAATAAGTACGGCGCGGAAGCCAAGGAGAAAACAGTAGAAAACACGGTTAAACTTTTCAAACTCTCGGGTGCATTGGATAAAGAAGCGGATAACGATAAAAAGTAATTGCGTTTTACTGTATAAATCGAGCAATCGGGTCAATAATCACGGTCATGAAGAAATTCACGACCGTTTTTATTTTGCTCGTTTTATGCGCGGTCGGCGTCGCTGTGTGGTTTTCGCCGTTCGCCGAGTTCGATGCGAAAGTCTATCGCGACAACGTCGCGGTGTCGAGCGTCGACGGGATTTGTTATGCCGAGGACGCGTGCGTGCGGTACGATACGGACGGCGACGAAAACCGCATGTACGCGATTTTGAAAAAACTGCGCGCCGATGTCGTTTTTACCGCTGCGGCGGGCGACGTATTTATAGTGTACGCGTACAGCGACAGAGTGTGCGGCAGATGCAAGACGGCGGACGGCAAGACGTACAACGTCATGGCGGCGTATAGGAACGGAAATATATCCGTCGGCGCACCTACGCTTCAAGGTTCGTACTGAAAAATATTTTTTTGTGCGTATAAGACGGAAAAAGGCGGCAATAATCAAGGTTACGGAGGAAAGAAAACATGAAAACCTATCAGTCGAGCACAAATGACAAGAAGAAAAACTTTTTCAAACGGCACCGTAACGCAATTATAGCAATAGTGTCCGTGGTTGCGGTCGCAGTCGTTATCGCGTTGTCGGTCGTGTTTTCTATGTCCGACTCCGAACCCGTAGACGCGCCCGTAAAGCCGCCCGTCGAGCAAACCGAGCCTAAGGTGGTAATGCCCATGACGTCGTATTCCGCCGGCATGAGTTATGCTTACAAGAGCCTCAAATGGTGGGATACGCTGGAAATCTGGAAGATACATCCCGCGGTCGATTTCGTAGGCGACGGCGATGTGCTTGCCATACGCGACGGCAAGGTCAAGGACGTAGAAAAAACCACGCTTGACGGCAACGTCGTAACCATCGAACACGCGGACGGTTATGTTTCCGTCTATAAATCGCTTGCCGACGATATAGCCGTCAAAGTCGGCGACACGGTAAAGGCAGGCGACAAGATAGGCAAGGCGGGCAAGAGCACCGCGGAGCTTAACACAGGCAACCACCTTCACCTCGAAGTCAAAAAGGACGGCAATTATGTCGACCCGATGACAATTCTTCCCGAGAGCGAAGACAAATAAAAATTGCATACCGCAAGATAAGTTTTTCCGCCGTAGCAAAAAGTCGATGACGTCATAAAAAGACGACGCATCGGCTTTTTTCGCGCTTTAAACGTTTTGCGGAAAACAGTTGATATTTATATCACATTATGGTATAATGAAAACATGAAAGCGTACAGAATTCAAGCGCCGCACGCGATAGGGCTTGACGAATTAAACGCTCAGCCCGTAGGCGAGTCGTGCGTTAAACTTAAAAATCTCGTTTGCGGCATTGCCGGCACCGACCTTGCGGTGTACTCGGGCGAACAGCCCGTGCAGTATCCGATAATACCGGGTCGGCAGTGCGTCGGGTTTGTTTCGGAAGTCGGCGCGGCAGTGAGCGGACTGACGCGAGGCAACCGTGTGGTTGCGTATTCGCAGGCGAGCTGCCATTCGTGCAAAGCATGCAAGGATTCGCGTTATTACGACTGTGAAAAGCCTGCGGTTTTCGGTGTGGACGAGAACGGCTTTCTGAGTGATTTTTCGGTTGTTTCCGCCGACGACGTGTTCGCTATTCCCGATAGATTAAAGGACGAGGACGCGATTTTCACGGAACATACGTCGCTTGCCATTAACGTGCTTTCTCGGCTCAATATAGAAAAGGGCGAGCATCTTGTAATTGTCGGAGCGTCAATCGTCGGCATAATTCTCGCGCAAGTCGCCATGTATTATCAAACGGTTCCAGTTGTCGTCGATATGCACGAGGACTTGTTGGAAATCGCGCGAAAAGCAGGCGTATATTATACGGTGAACACCGTCGAAGAGGATGCGGGCAAAAAAGTTTTGAGCCTTACGGGCGGACACATGGCGGACGCATGCGCGTTTATTACTTCGTCGACGGTTCCGCTTGCAAACGCTTTCGACTATTGCTGTAAAGGCGGAAGGCTTGCGCTTGTTGGGCGTGCCGCCGGACTGCGCGGCGAGTTGAAGTGCAATCTTGCGTCGCTTTTCGAAAAAAATCTCGATATTTATACTGTTACGGATTGCGGAAAGAATTATCCGACTGCTATTAACATGTTGGCAAACCGTACCGTAACGGTAGATATGCTTCCCACACGCGTCGTGCCGTTCGCCGAGGCGGGACAGGCGATAGAAGCGTGCGCGGCAGGCGACGGTGCAATCGAAAAACTGCTCGTCAAGGTGTAAAATGCCCAAAGACAAGATTTTCAAATTCAATAAAGCAAAGGTGGTTTTGAAGTGCGAGGAAAAGCACGACAAGTGCTTCGATTATTACTGTAATACCATAAAGAAAGACGCGTATTCCATGCCGAGCAAGTTTGTCGCGGGCACACTGTACTATCCCGAGACCAAGTTCGACACGCAAACGTACTACACCCAGATTGTCGCCGACCTTTATAGTGGTAAAGACCTTTTGGATACGTTGAAGATGTCCGACGAGTTCGACACTCGCAAAGACGCCGAAAAATGGATATTTACGGTGTTTCGCGAGATGTTTCTCGATATATTGGAAGAAGCGTAAATTTTTTACGCCTGCCAAACGCTTGACACCCGTTGTGCAATGTTGTATAATCATTTAGCTTAATCACCGTCTGCCGAGGCGTACGACGGAAAAAACATAAAGAGGTCAATCATGCAAAAAGGTATTCATCCCGATTATCACGAAGTAACCGTCGAGTGCGCGTGCGGCGCAAAGTTCGTAACAGGCTCGACGCAGAAAGGCGACGTTGTAAAAGTCGATATTTGCTCCAAGTGCCATCCGTTCTATACCGGCAAGCAAAAGCAAGCGGAGACGGGCGGACGTATCGCGCGCTTTAACGAACGCGCCGGACGGACCGGTAAATAGATTTTTTCCGAACGGCGGGTGTTTTACCCCGCCGTTTTTCTTTATACGAAGTGCGAGAGCGCTTCGTTTTTTAAATATAAAAATGAAAGAAAAAAAACAACGCGACAATAAATACGACACGAGCGAAAAATCGTGCAGAACACTGATAGGCGGGCAGGCGCTGATGGAAGGCGTAATGATGCGCGGCAAAACTTCCGTTGCAATGGCTGTGCGCGCCCCCGACGGCGAAATCGAATTGGAAACGGAGCGCCTCAAAAAGCCGAGCAAAGTCCGAAAAATTCCGATATTGCGAGGCGTAATCGTCTTCGTCAATTCGCTTATCGTCGGCATGCGCTCGCTTTTGAAATCCTCGGAAGTGAGCGCGCCCGAGGACGAGGCTCTTTCCAAAACTTCGACGGCGATTGCGGTAATCGCGGGCGTGCTGCTTGCGGTCGGGTTATTTATCGCCGCGCCGTGGTTTGTCGGTTGGGCTATCAAGAATTGGGGGCATTACAATAATATTGCCGTCGTGTCCGTCATAGAGGGCGCGACGCGTCTTCTGATATTCGTTTTGTATCTCGCGCTCGTGCGACTGATGCCGGACATAAAGCGGACGTTTATGTATCACGGCGCGGAGCACCGCACGATAAACTGTTACGAACGCGGCCTGCCGCTCACTGTCGAAAACGTGCAGAGCTGTTCGACAAAGCATAATCGTTGCGGCACGACGTTTTTGTTTTTTGTGGTAATGCTCGCCATAATCGTTTACGCGCTGCTCAACTGGGTCTTTTCTCTGCTTTCGCCGTACACCGAACTGTTTGAAAACTTTTTCTTTTCGCTATTGATAAGACTGTTATGTTTGCCTATAATAGCGGGGCTTTCCTACGAGCTGTTGCGCGGACTTGCGGCGTTGCCTGACAATAAATTCACCAACGCATTGCGCGCGCCGGGGCTGGCGCTTCAAAAATTGTCTACTGCATTGCCCGACGACGATATGGCGGAAGTGGCGATAGCCGCGTTTAAAGCGGTGCTCGAACTCGACGCCGACGAAAACAAACAGACAATATCGTTTTACGAGCGCGAGTTTAGGTACGAGCGCAAAAAGCTCGCCGAACGTTTGCCCGACAATCCGCAGGACGCAGATTGGATATTTTGCGATTTGCTCGATAAAAAGCGGAGCGAACTGAACGACGTCAACCGCATAAAGATAGGTGTGGTAAAGACGGCGAACGGTTATGCCGACAGACTGCTCGGCGGGGAACCGCTCGATTATATCCTCGGAAATTCCGAATTTTGCGGCGTAAAATTAAAAGTGGATAATCGCGTGCTTATTCCGCGGTTCGAGACCGAAGTGCTTGCAAACGCCGCGATTGCGCGTATTGACGGGAGACCGCTCGACGTTCTCGACCTGTGCACCGGCTCGGGTTGCATCGCGGCGGTAATCGCGCGCAATACCGCTTGTTCCGTAACTGCGTCCGACGTGAGCGCGGCGGCGCTCGACGTAGCAAAAGAAAACCTGAAAGGATTGGGTGTCAACATCGTGCAATCGGACATGTTCGAAGGCATTTCGGGCGAGTTCGATATAATAGTAACCAATCCGCCGTACGTGCGAACATTCGAAATCGACGATTTGTCTCCGCAAGTAACCGCGCAACCGAGAACGGCTCTCGACGGCGGAGAGGACGGATTGAGGTTTTACAGAATAATTGCCGATAACACCTCGGCGCACCTTAAAGACGGCGGCGCCATAATGGCGGAAGTGGGTTACGACCAAGCCGAAGAAGTAATCAAACTTTTTGAAAAGATAGGTAAATGTTCGATAATAAAAGACCTTGACGGCAAGGATAGGATAGTTGTATGCGAGAAATAAAAACCGACAAACTCGAAGCTATTTGCGCGCGGTTCGACGCGCTGGAAGAAAAGATACAGGACCCGCGGATAATCGCCGACAATAAGGCGTGGGCGGAGCTTTGCCGCGAACGCAGCGAACTCGAACCGATAGTGCAAAAGTATGCCGAGCTTAAAAAGCTCGAAAGCGACCGTGCCGATGCTTTGGAAATGCAGAAGTCCGGCGACGCCGAACTTGCCGCTTTCGCAAAAGAGGAGTGTTTTGCAATAGAAGAGCAAGTCGAAAAGGTTATGGAAGAGCTGAAAATTCTTTTGCTTCCCAAAGACCCGTACGACGGAAAGGATGCGATACTTGAAATACGTCCCGCGGCGGGCGGAGAAGAGGCGGCGTTGTTCGCCGCGGAGCTTTGCCGAATGTACAAAATGTACGCAGAGCGCAAACGTTGGAAAGTCGAGGACATTTCAGAGAATATGACGGAACTCGGCGGCGTTAAAGAGGCGGTTTTCGATATAAGCGGTAAGGACGTGTTTTCGTTTTTAAAGTTCGAGAGCGGCGTTCACCGCGTTCAGCGCGTGCCGGTAACGGAAACGCAGGGGCGCGTCCATACTTCTACGGTTACGGTTGCGGTTCTTCCCGAAGCGGAGACAGTGGACATTGACATCAACGAGAAAGACCTCAAAATCGACACATATCGTTCGAGCGGTGCGGGCGGTCAGCATATAAATAAAACGGATTCGGCTATACGCATAACGCATCTGCCGACAGGCATAGTGGTTACGTGCCAGGACCAGCGCAGTCAGACCAAAAACAAAGAGCGCGCCATGCAGGTGCTCGCCACAAAGTTATACGACCATTTCCAAGGTCAAAAGGACGAGGAGTACGCATCACTGCGTAAAGGTCAGGTGGGTACGGGCGACAGAAGCGAACGAATCCGCACGTATAATTTTCCGCAGGGGCGCGTTACGGACCATAGGATAGGATACACTTTATACAGTATAGACGAGTTTATGAACGGCGACCTCGAAAAAATGATAGAAGCGTTGCGGCTTGCCGACCAAACCCGTCGATTGGAAAGCGAGTAGGCTGTTTAAATTGTACTTGATTATCGGTTAAAAGCATGTTATAATACATTCCGTATGATGCGCTTGCCAAACGCGGCGCCGCGTGTTATAATGGGGTATATTCGGAGCATATGAAAGATTTTAAGAAAAAAATTCTCATAGTCGACGATTCGGAGCTTAACCGCGCCATGCTTGCCGACATGCTGTCTGATAGTTTCGAGACAATCGAGGCGGAAAACGGCATGGAGGCGTTGGCAATTCTAAACGAGCACGAAATGGAAATCGCGCTCATGCTTCTCGATATCGTCATGCCCGTTATGGACGGATTCGAAGTGCTTGCCGTCATGAACAAGCGCGGCTGGATTGATTCGATACCCGTAATTATGATTTCCGCGGAAACGGCCGGGACTTACATCGACCATGCTTACAAGCTGGGCGTAATAGATTACATAAGCCGTCCGTTCGACGAGCGCACGGTCAAGCACCGTGTTACGAGCAACTATATGCTGTCGCTCAAACAGCACGAAATACATCAGCTCCTTTCCGACAAGATGTACGAAAAGGAAAAAGACAATCGGCTTATGATAGAGATTCTCTCGCATATAGTCGAATTCCGTAACGGCGAGAGCGGCATGCACGTCTTGCACGTGCACGTCATAACGGAAATGCTTTTGACGAAGCTGATGGAAAAGACCGATAAGTACGGACTTACCGAAGAGGACGTGCGCATGATAGCGACGGCGTCCGCGCTTCACGATATAGGCAAAATTTCCATTCCGTCGGACATTCTCAATAAGCCCGCGCGTTTTACTCCCGAAGAGTTTACGGTCATGCAAATGCATACGACGGAAGGCGAACGTATTTTAAACAACGTTCCGGCACAGCCGGACGAACCTTTGATACGTATAAGCCGCGAGATATGTCGGTGGCATCACGAGCGTTTTGACGGCGGCGGATACCCCGACGGCTTGAAAGGAGACGACATACCTATATCTGCGCAGGTAGTGTCGCTTGCCGACGTTTACGACGCGCTTACGAGCAAACGCGTGTATAAAGACGCGTACAGCCCCGAGCAGGCAATCGAAATGATAAAATGCGGCGAGTGCGGCGCCTTTAATCCTCTGCTTGTGGAATGTTTGGAGGACATAGCGCCCACGCTCGGAAGCGAGCTGACCGTAATTTCGTACAGTAACGTTACGGAATCGAGCATTAACTTCACGGTAAACAAAATCATAAAGAACACCGGTACGGACGTGTCGCGGCGCATGGTCAAACAGATAGAGCACGAGCGCATGAAGTACAAGTATCTCGCCGATATAACGCACGAGATTACTTTCGAATATGTCGCGGCGCCCGAAATGATAAAAATATCCGATTGGAGCGCGGAGGCACTCGGCATACCCGTTGCCATCATAGACCCGCTCGAAGACGAACGCTGGCGTTCCATTTTCGACAGGA
>CATLGX010000011.1 GCA_949948785.1 uncultured Christensenella sp.
ATACATACTATTTTAATCCACTTTGTACGGTTTTCCCCCCCCCCCCCCCGCATGTCTGCGGCGGGCAAGCACTGCCATTGAGTAGCCTTTTTCTATAAACGGCAACATCCTTTAACTTTCTCCTCTTGGAGAAACAAAAAACGGCAAAACGAAAATAAACGCCGCCTCTCCGACGGGAGAGAACGGCGAACTTTTTCATTTATTCTTTCTTTGCCGTTTTAAAACGAACAAATAATTGCAAATTTAATTATATCCACTCGTGGAGTATGCCCGCGCGCACGGTCGACAAAACTTTGAATCCCGATTCGTTCTTTAACTTGACCGCGCATGCCGAAAACTTTTCCAAATCGGTAAACCAGCCGAGGACCATGCCGCCCGAGCCGGTAAGGCACGGTGCCGCGCCGCAATCGGCGAGAAGCCGCATATTCGCTTTTACCGACGGCGCGAGCTTTTCGGCAGGTGCCGTCAGCGCGTTACCGAAAAGTTCGACGGCATTATTGTCGCCGTTCATCAATCGCTCGACGAGCGCGTCGTTATCCGTCGGCGCACTGCTTCCTCCGTACAATTCGTCGAACAGCGCGTAAGCCGCCGCAGTGGACACGCTCTCCGACATAAGTCCGACCGCGAACAGCGGCAGTTTATTTTCGAAAAAGAACAGGTCTTCGCCCTTGCCGCTTACACGCGCCGTGCCGCCGGTAAGCATAAAAGGAACGTCCGAGCCGACGCCGAGCGCTACTCCGCGCATATCCACTCCGCTTGCGGGCAGACGGTAAAACAAATCGAGCGCGCGCAAAACCGCCGCGCCGTCCGCCGACGACCCGCCCAAGCCCGCGCCGATAGGTATGCCCTTTTCTATTTCTATGTCCGCGCCGCAACCGAGAACATTCCGCACCGCGTCAGCCGCTTTATACGCGGTGTTGTCAATAGGGTGAACATCGGCGTTTAAGAACTTGACATGTATTTCGCCGTCATCGCGCTCGGCGACCGTTACGGTATCGTAAACGTCCACGGCGGTCATTATGCTGTCGAGAGTATGCAGACCGTCTTTTCTGCCCGTTATATTCAAAGAAACGTTCGCTTTGGCAAACGCCGTAAGTCTTACTTTTCTCATGCCGTAATTATACCAAACGCCGCGCGCCAAGTCAACAGCCACAGGCTGTTTCTGTCGTGTATTTACTACAACGGTCGATTTGATGTTACACCCGACGAGTAGCCTATGCGTTGTTTTTTGTCGCAGCACAGGCTGTTTCTGTCGTGTATTTACTACAACGTCGATTTGATGTTACACCCGACGAGTAGCCTATACTTTTATTTTCGTCGCAGCCACAGGCTGTTTCTGTCGTGTATTTACTACAACGGTCGATTTGATGTTACACCCGACGAGTAGCCTATGCCTTGATTTTCGTCGCAGCACAGGCTGTTTCTGTCGTATGTTTACCACAACGGTCGATTTGATGTTTCGCCGATACAAAAAAGGTCGGGACTTCCCGACCTTTTCAAGTAATTACAAGTAATTATAAACGATTTACAGTCCGCTCAAATCGTCTGCGGGCGGGGTTTCCGCCGTCGGCTCTTTTACGTCCTCGACGGAAGCCGCAACGGGCGCAATGTCGTCGACTTCGGGTTCTTTAACGTCTTCGACAGACTTAACGCTCCCGGTATCGGCATTTTCCGCAGGCGCGCCGTTTACGACGGCATACGCCGTATCGGGCACAGGGAACATCGGTTTGTTCTCGGGTTTATACGCCTTCATGACAATGAGCGCCGCAAGGAAGAACACCGCCGCAACATATACCTGCGGATTGAGGTAAGTATCGAGCGAAACCGCATACGGAAGATATTTGAGACCGTAAGGGATACCGATAAAAACTTCGAGCACCATTATAACAGCCAAAATAACCACGCCGAGCGAATTGCCGAACGCGCTCTTGTCATTGTCTTTGCGTTCTACTACGCAGGCTATCGATTTAACCTGACTCATAACCGCTTTCGCGCCGCAAACCACCAAGCCTATGCCGAACATACCGAGCGAGAACGCGCCGATATAATAAAACAGGTGGTCGAGGTTTGTAACGGATGACATTATTCCGAAAAATCCGAAACCGTACGGAACATCCAGATTCCCGAAACTTATACAATTTGTACAAAGCAGTCCCGCTGCAATAAGCATTACGAGCGCAATCGCCGACTTTTTGATAACGACAGCCAATCCGGCTTTGCCCATTACTAGCGTGCCGAGCGAGCCGAGCACCAACATGAGAACGGCAAAGAACATGAATATGCCGAGCATGCCGCCGCCCACTTTAAACATGGGGCTTACCACCAGCAACGCCAACGAAGCGACGTTGAGACCGAACATTGTGCCGAAGTACGAATAAAGTCCCTTAGGCGTCTTTTTCTTGACAAGTCCTATTATCGCATAAATAATTCTTACAAGCGATATTACCGCCATTATTATGGACAGAACAACGACGACCAATCCGAACACCAACGACATAAACGGCGCGCCGCCGCCGTTCAAAAACAAATCGGAAAATCCATTACCGCTATTTATTGCAAGAACATAAGCTATATAATTTATGTCAGAAAGCCCTCTGTCGTCAGACAGCATGCCTTGCATTCTCGCGTTTTGATACTCTTGTCTGATTTCGGCTATTTTAGCCGCGTCCTCGGGATTGTCTTTGTCAAGCCCGATATATCCTATCGCGCCGACCATATCCCAAATCGTCTGATTTACTTCAACATAATGACCGGTAGTCATAGACTCGTCATCAGGCACCGGGTACTCGTAGTATGCCATCACCTTGATGGGAGCGAATAGTGTAACGAAAAGAACAATCACCGCGCATACCAATATCAGAGCGTTAACTATTACGCTGTGTTTTTTCTCGAAAGCGTGAACCTTGTCTCTTACCGCGACAATCTTACCCTTTGCGCCTTTTACTTCGACCTTTGCCGCAGATGAGGGCGGAGCTGCCGCGACATCGTCGTCGAGAGGCGAGCCGCAACCGTAACAAAACTTATCTCCGTCGCCGTTTTCTTTGCCGCATTTTGCACAAAACATCTTTTTCCTTTCTCCTTTTATTTTTGTTGCATGCGGCTTTTGCACAATCATCTCGATGAAATATTTGTACATTTATATACCGACAAACACATAATAATATACCACGCGCTCCCATCTGTGTCAACCCCCTTTCATAAAATTGCACAGACTTTTTTCGGCACGAAAAAGCGGCTCGAAGCCGCTTTTGAAATTTAACTTATCTACATCGATATAACTGATTTATATTTATTCTATCGGCGTTCCGTCCGCGCCCACTTCGTTATAAACCGCGCCGTCATACTTATAATATTTGATGCGCTTGTCGGACACGGAATATATTGCGATTTCGTGCTTTGCGTAATTCGCCGTTTGATTGGGATACTTTTCGGTATTGTTGTATTCCAACAGGAAGTACGTTTCGTTTTCGTCGAACTCGATACCGTTAAACTGCGACCCCGCCGACGAGACGTCGAGCTTGGAAGCGAACACGTCGAAAAACTCTTTATAATTTGTCGTCTCGAACGAAGCCTTTGAGCCGAACAGCAAAAGCGCTTTGTCGTTGGTCGCTTCTGTTACCGAATCGAAAGTGCTGGTGGAATATCCCGCCATATTGACTTCGGGATTGTAAAACAGTATGATTTCCGCGGCAATCGCGTTTTCAAGCTCGTGAATTACATAGCCCTCGCTTTCGAGTTCGTCGAAGTACTCCTGACGTTCCGTGTACTGCGACGTGGGATATCCCGGATGCCCTTTATAGTAATATTCGTATTTTTCCGTGCCGTAAAGTTCTACGAGCAATTTGATATACTCGTAAAGATTGCCTCTTTCGCCGCTCCAACTCGTGCCGAGAATTACGACGACTTCTTTATTGTTTTCTTTTGCCGCGTCGAACATGTTTTCGCTGAACTTATACAGCGTCTTAAACTGCGCCTGCGCCGTTTCGTCGAGCGCGCTCAAAAGATTGTTGGTGTACATCTGCTGTACATGCGTCAAAAGTTCCTCGACAAACTCTTTGCCGCCGACCGCATCGTTAACTGTTTTGAGGTTTTCGCCCGCTCTCAACCTATTGACCCACCATTCGACGTTGGACTGTTCGCGCGCGATAACGTACGCATAGTTTTTCAAAACCTCAAAAGGCGAACCGCTGTTATACTCTACGGCTTCGCTCACCGCCTGTGTACTAAATTCTCCGCTTTCGGCAATCGTCTCTTTGAGCGATGCCCATTCATCTTTCATGCTTTCGTAACGCACCGACGCATTGTCTATCGAATACATGCGCGAAATTACAACCGACGTACCCTGTCCGTCGCTGAGCATGACGGCGTTCCACTTGTCCTCGGGAATCCCGTTGGCAATCATGGTTTCCAAAATCAAATCGCCGTAGTTATCGACGCAGTACAGCGTAAAATGCGAGTCCGGATTGAGCGCGTACAGTTCGCCGATATAATCTTTCAGCGCACTTCTCGCCTGATGAAACAGGCTCACCGTCGTAGCCGCAGTTCTGTCTACGAACGGATATGGTTTCATGTTATACGTCAAAGCATTCCAATCATATTGTTTTATGCGGTCGAGCAATACGAAAGTCGGAATAGTCCCGTCGTTTGTTATCTCTTTGAGTTTCAAAGAAAATACAAGCACGGGATAAGACGCGTTCAGGTGCGCGAAATTATATTTTGTCGCGGTTACGCCGACGCCCGAAGCTCCGCTTATGGTTATGTCGCCGTCGGGCGTGGTTACGCCGACCGATATATCCTTAAACAATCCGTACGTACCGAAATCGAGCGACTTTTGCGCTTCGTCCGCCGCTATCGTATTGACAGTCTTTTCGGCGCTTGCGTTAAGCGCGGAGGTTACGGTAACAGTCGTCGCGCCTTCGAACCTGTTTTTAACAGTGCAGTTCACAAGCGTATCGTCGGTGGTTTTGTCGCTGTCTGCAATATCCACGCTCATAAACGCCGTGTCGGAAAAGGCGTACTCGCCCACATCCACTCCGTCTATCGGTGCGGAATACTTTTTATTAAACACGAACATCGGCACGGACTGTCCGTCTATTTTGAGCGTTTTAAGGTTTTTGCACCCGTCGAATGCGTGCGCGGATATTTTGACCACAGCTGACGGCAACTCGATTGCCGTCAGCTTTTCGGCTGCCGAAAAGCCGTTTTCCGCCACCGCGGTTACCGCTTTGCCCTCGTACGTCGACGGCACGGTTATGACCTCCGACTGTCCCGCATTCTCGACGGAAACGGCATACGTGCCGTCATCTTGCAATTCGTATTCGAGTTCGGCAAGCGGTTTCTCCGGTTTATTGCCGCCCGCGTCGTCGCCGCCGCAGCCGATAAGCGCAACACCTACCGCGGCGCAGACAAACAGCGACAACCACAATAATGCTTTTTTCATTTCGCACCTCTGTTTTTCATAAATTTTGCCGTAAAAATACTATTCGCATATTTCACGGCTAATATGAGTACGAATATTGAAATATCATACCGTGTCGATATTTGTCAAGCGTTTTACGAACCATACGGAAAAGCGGCGGAGCTATGCCCCGCCGCTTTCGACAGTTTACCGTTATATATTAAGGACGGCGGCCGCCGCACACGTTTATGAGCCGTTCGCCGCCTGCGTACGGCGCTTGCACGGCGGCGTTCTGTTCCTGCACTCTTTCGGGAGAACAGCACAGCGCGCGCGCAGCCTGCCATAACGTTTCGCCCGGCTTTGCGATGTGGACGATTACGGTCGCGTCGGGACGCGCTATCGGTTCGCCGAGCTTGACGGAACAAACCGCTTTAATATTTCTGCACGACGTAAGGCGCGCCGAGAAAGCTATTTCCGCTTTTACGTCGAACACGGATTCGCGGCGTATTTTGACGTTTACGTCGGTAACGACCGCCGTTATGCACGCCGCGTCTGCCTCCGTATGAAGCGCAAGCGGCATGGCGAAGGGTAAGCGGAACGCAATGCTGTCAACGGCGTTCTTTTCGGCGTTGTAATATACTATGTCGCCTCCGACCAAACCTTCTATATTAACGCGCTTGTCTTCGACGGAAGACTGAGTAACGGTACAAAACGTGTTGGTAACGCACATTACGTTGTCTGCGGCGAGACGGTCTTTATCGAGCGCGACTTGACCGTCCACACTGTCCGTAACCGTCGCAAACGGTTCTGCCGTGCACAGTTTGGCGTCCACGTACGCGGTCTCGATTTCGTTGTCCGCACAGAATACGTCTACGGCTACCGCACGCGTGTTCTTCTCGACAACCGTCGCGCACAGCCTGAGAGTAATGGCAAGCTCTATGGATTTGTACTCGCCGTCGGCAGTGAGAGTAGCCGTGCTGTCAGATACGGACGCCGACGCGATAGCTATGTTTTCGGGCGTTACTCCGGGCGCGGACAAACTTTTTACGAACGGTGTAACCATACGGCGCGTCGACGCGAGGTCGTCGTCCGTGCGAACGATGACGTCTGTGTACACCGTGCCCGTCAACTTGACTTCGTCGTCGCGGCATTCCGCACCGCTCACCGCTACTCGGCTGAGCGCGCAAAGTATTTCGCTCGCCTTTACGTCGGACATGCCGTCCGTAATGTACGCGGTCTCGGTAGTCTCGGAAACCGCAGTGCAATATTCGACATCGCGCTTTTCGGTATAAATGCCGTCGGCACACTCCGACATGCAGTTGAAATCGCAATGAGTAACCGCATACGCGACGGTATCGATAACGGCGGTAAGTTTCAAAGTTCCGTTTTCGAAAGCCGCTTCGGTATTTGTAATTTCGGACGAAATTACGGGATTCATGCCCGACGCGAACGCCGCCGCCGATATCTTGTCCGAGAAATCGGCAACTGCCGTTATGCAGGCAATCTTGCCGTCCTGCATGACAAGACAGTCAAACTTGACTTTGCCGCTGTAACGCGCTTCACCCGCAAATACCTCACCCGGCACGACCGCGCACGTCGCCGATACCGATAGCACCCGACACTCCCCGTCGAGCGTTTGCCGCGCCTCTACCACGGCTTGACCGCGTGCGATTTCCGATAAATCGTCGCTCTTGATACTGATGTTTTCGGGCATACCCGCCTCCTGCGAAATAGAATTACGCTTATATCGTATTCGCAAGCGCGGCAAAATATGACTTGCATATTCTCTTTTCTCGATTCGCAATTTTTATATTCGAACAAACTATCGCCCGAGCCGAGCGCGCCGCCGCTCGTCCCAATCCCCCGCATACTTCAATAACTAAAAACCCCCCCCCCCCCCCGCACTTTGCCGCAATTTGTCAAACGCATGGATAATAACGGGAGACGGCAAACGAACATAATTTCAAACCGAAAAAGGAACTCCGTTATTCGGCGTTCCTTTTTGCGTCTGTATATTATGGCGGGCGCGCGGCGATTAAAGGTCTTCGTCGTCCTCTTCTTCGTCGTCCGCTTCGAAGTCGTTGGGGTCGATGTCGAAGTCAAAGTCGTCGGGCTCGTCTGAAACGCTTTCCACAATCTCGTCCTCTTCTTCTTCCTCGTCCTCGTCGTCAATAAGAATTTCCTGCATGCCGTCGGGAATTTCTTCTTCGTCCTCGTCGGCAAACGGTTCCCAATCGGCGGGATTGTCTTCGTCGTCGGACACCTCGCTCGATTCCTTTTCTTTTTCTTCGCGCTCTTTTTTGCACTCGATGCAAATATCTTCGTCCTCCGCCAAAAGATTGACGCGGCAGATGGGGCAGACGCGCTCGCCCTGCTCCTCGTCCTCGTCGGGAAGGAGAATGGACGGGTCGCCCATGCCGAGCTCGGCTTTGCATACTGCGCAATATTTATCTTTTTTATCGATGTAGTTTATTTCGCACCGCGGGCAAAGAATGTAAACGGGGCGTGCGTCCTGCGCGGTGGTCTTGTCGGTTTTTTTCATAGAACTTCTCCGAAATTTCGCCGTTCGGGCTAAATCGCACTTATTATATGCGTTTTGCGTGTGTTTGTAAACTGTTTAGCCGACGTTTTGCGATATTTAAAAAATTTTTTTACGCCGATGCTTAAAAAAAGCGTTTAATGTCGATAATCGAAGTCATGAGAGCTTGCACAAGAAACATCGACGAAGTAAAGGCCCGTATTGCCGGGCTGAAAGGCAAAACCCTGTCCGTCTCGGTCAACAAAGGAAGAAAGAAAACCGTTAATCTCGACGGATTCATCGCCGACGTGTTTCCGTCGGTATTCACCTTCCGCGTCGGAGACGAACTCGTATCTTTCTCCTACTCCGACGTTATATGCGGCGACATCGTCATACGCGCATAAAAACGCCGCATTTTAAGCGCGGCGTTTAACATTTTCGGATTTTCGGTTATATTGGACAGCGAGCGCGCGTTTACGCGCGGTTGTACCTTTCGACAAGCGTCCTTATTTCGGGCGCGAGTTTTTTCCATGCCGCACGGCTTCGCCATGCCCAGTTCCCGCCGAGCGTCGACGGGATATTCATGCGCGCCGACGCAGGAAGATTCAAAAAGTCCTGCATGGGAATAATTACCGTATCTGCGCGCGACGACAGCAGTCTGTCGACAATCACAGCCGCCACGTCGTCCCCGTCAATGCCGAGCGTGCGGCGCACCAACGCTTTGTTCTGCTCGTCGAGCGACTCGAACCATCCGCGCGTCGTATCGTTATCGTGCGTGCCGGGGTACGCTACGCAATTGGGCTGATAATTGGTATAGTAGAAATCGTTATACGGATTGCCGTCGAACGAAAACTGCATTATCTTCATTCCGGGATAACAGGTACGCCGTACAAGTTCGCGCACGCAATCGTGAAGCTCGCCGAGGTCCTCCGCAATTATCGCAGGATTGTTCAGCTCGCGGTTGATTACGTCGAAAAGCTCCATACCGGGACCGGGGCGCCACTCTCCGACCTTTGCGTCGGTACGGTCTGCGGGAATTACATAATAGTCGGCAAACGCGCGGAAATGGTCTATTCTCACCACGTCGTAAAGTTTGAGCGCCATTTTCATGCGCATAACCCACCACGCATAACCGGTGCTTTTCATGTATTCCCAATCATAAATGGGATTGCCCCAAAGCTGACCGTCGGCGGAAAAATAGTCGGGCGGAACTCCCGCGACTACCTTGCGCGAAAGGTCGTCGTTGAGCAGGAACTGTTTCGGATTGCCCCACACCTCCACCGAATCGTACGCGACGTATATAGGCATATCGCCTACTATATCGACGCCTTTGCCGTTGGCATATGCTTTGAGCGCCGCCCACTGCTTAAAAAACTCATACTGCAAAAACTTATGGAACTCGGCGGGCTTGTCAAACTCGGCCATGTCCGCCGTGCGGAACTTGTAGCAGTCTTCCCACGTCTCCCACGCCTGCATGCCGTGCGCTTCCTTAATCGCCATAAACAGCGCGTAATCGTCCAGCCAAAAGGCGTTTTCGCGCTTAAAATCGGCGTAATCCGCGGGCGGTTTCTTAATAAACCGCTTGAACGCTTTTTTAAGCGTGTCGAACCTTTCGAAATACACCGCGGCGTAATCTACGGGAGCGACCTTGTATGTAGGCAATTCCTCGGGCTTCAACAGCTTGTCCTCGGCAAGAACGTCAAGGTCTATAAAATAAGGATTGCCGGCAAGCGCCGACGGTGATTGATACGGCGAATCGCCGTACGAAGTCGGGCAAAGCGGAAGAACCTGCCAAAGCGACAATTTGGCTTTTGCCAAAAAATCGACGAACTCGTACGCCGCCTTTCCCATAGACCCGATGCCGCGCGTCCCCGGCAGAGACGATATGTGCATCAATACACCCGCTCTTCTTTTCATAAATCTCTCCAATTGTATAACTGTACATATATTATATCACGCATATTTGCAATTGACAACCTAAATTATAAATTTTATAAAAAATAACTCCCCCGCGCTCGGCGGGAGAGTTATGCCAATCTATTTCGTATTCAGCCCGGTTTCGCATCATGCAATGAACCGCTCGAATAAAAACGGTTTTCAGGCAGATGCGACGTTACGCCTGGGGCCCGGCTTTAACGATAGCCTCGTCAAGCTCGTACTTCTTGATGTTTTCCGCAAAGTCTTTTGCAAGCTTTTCGGCAAGGCGGTCGTATTCTTTTTTGTCTTTCCACACGTTTTTGGGATTGAGTATATTGCTCTCGACGTTGGGGCAAGTTTTGGGAATGGCAAGTCCGAAGAACGGCTCGGTCTCGTACTCCTGTTTCGCAAGAGTGCCGTCAAGAGCGGCGGTTACGATTGCGCGCGTCGCGGGCAGGCTCATGCGCTTGCCTACGCCGTATGCGCCTCCCGTCCAGCCGGTATTTATAAGGTAAACGTCCGAGCCGTGCTTTTCTATTTTTTCGCCGAGAAGTTTCGCATACTCGGACGACGGCAACGGCATGAACGGCGCGCCGAAACACGTGGAGAACGTGCTGACGGGGTCGGTAATTCCGCGCTCCGTACCCGCCACCTTACTTGTATAGCCCGACACGAAGTAGAACATCGCCTGCTCCTTTGTGAGCTTGGCTACGGGCGGCAGAACGCCGAAAGCGTCCGCCGTGAGGAAAATGACTGTTTTCGGATGTTTGCCCACCGACGGCACGACTTTATTGGGTATGAAGTCGATGGGATACGATACGCGCGTGTTTTCCGTGAGCGAGCGGTCGGAATAATCGGGCGCGCGCGTTGCATCGTCCACTACCACGTTTTCAACAAGCGCGCCGAATTTGATTGCGCCGTAAATTTCGGGCTCATGCTCTTTGCTGAGGTCGATGCACTTTGCGTAGCAACCGCCCTCGATGTTGAAAATACCGTCGTCCGACCAGCCGTGCTCGTCGTCGCCGATAAGTCCGCGTTTGGGGTCGGCGGAAAGCGTCGTCTTGCCCGTGCCCGAAAGCCCGAAGAACAGCGCGGTGTCGCCGCTGCCGTCAAGCGCCATGTTGGCGGAGCAGTGCATGCCCAAAACGCCCTTTAGCGGAAGCAGATAGTTCATGAGCGAAAATACCGACTTTTTCATTTCGCCTGCGTACTGCGAGCCGACTACGAGTATAATCTTTTTGTCGAGGCAGAGCAGTATCGCCGCTTCGCTGTTGGTGCCGCACTCTTTGGGGTCGAGTTTCAATCCGGGCGCCGCGATAAGCGTATAATCTTCTTTAAACGCTTTAAGCTCGTCCGCCGTCGGACGGATAAGCATGTTGTTCATAAACAAGTTTTCGGACGCAAGTTCGTTTATGACGCGAACAGAAACACGATATTTGGGGTCTGCGCCGGCAAAACCGTCGAACACGTAAATGTTTTTGCCCGAAAGATACTCGCCCACCTTTTTATAAATAAGTTCGAACTTATCGAGCGGGAATTTTTTATTTTCGGTGCCCCAGCCGATTTTTTCGGATACGGCAGGCTCGTCCACGATAAACCTGTCCTTGGGACTTCTTCCCGTATACGCGCCCGTTTCGACGAGAAGCGCGCCCGTATCGGTCAGTCGCGCCGATTCGGTTTTAAGCGCTTCCTCGGTGAGCACCGCGGGGCTGTGGTTGCGGTCAACCTTTTTGGGATTGACGATACCGTACTTTTCGATTCCGTAAGTCTGCATTTTTTATCTCCTTACCTTAATGGTGTATTTATTATTTCTTATCTCCGATAACTTTACGGGATAATTCGGTTTAATGCCGCGTCTGTCGCATCGGCGGTCGGCGCGGCAAAAGACCGTACCGCAATACGCGTAAAAATTATACGGCGCCCAGCGCTTTGCCGAGACGCATAAGCCCGTCCGCCCCGAGTTCTTCCGCACGCGCCGTCTGCGAAAACCCGAGTTCTCGAAGCGCGTCGGAAATTTCCTGCTTGTTCATTCCGACGGCGGTCAGATTGTTTACGAGCGTCTTTCGCTTTTGCGCGAAACAGTCTTTGAAAAACTTATCGAGCGCGTCCGAAAACACCGCGTCGTTTTTTCTGTCTATACGTATGAGCGCGCTGTCGACGTCAGGCTGCGGGTCGAAGTCCCACGACTTGACAATGCGGACGATACGAGGCGACGCGACCGCCTGCACCGAAGCGGACAGCGCACCGAAGTCGCCTCCGTCTTTCGCGCATATGCGCTCGGCAACCTCTTTCTGCACGAGACATGTTATGGAACCGCACAGCTCGCTTTTCAAAAACAAAAACAGCAACGGCGTCGTAATATAATACGGAAGATTGGCTATAACCACGTACGGCTCGCCTATCAGCATATCTACCGTCTCGATACCGAGTTCCAAAACGTTGTTGCTGAAAAGCTGAACGTTGTCCAGCCCCGAAAGCGTCTCTTCGAGCACGGGAAACAGAGTCTCGTCTATCTCGAAAGAATCGAGTTTTTTGGCGCGCGCCGCTATCATGCGCGACAGCGAACCGCTGCCCGCACCGATTTCGACGACCGTCGCGCCGTCCGCTCCGCCCGCAACCGCAATCTCGTCAAGCAGCTCTTCGTCGTAAATAAAGTTTTGACCGAGCGCCTTTTTGAATTTAAAGCGGTGCTTGATGAGCACGCTCTCGTAATCGACCATACAAGTATTATACTACATAAGCCCCAAAAAAAGCAACCTTTTTTAAGCGCAATTCGCAATGCGCTATTTATTAAATCTCATGCATTCGTCCGCCTTTATTTCATGCAATGCCCCATAGTCAGTATTTCCGAGAAACACTAAAACAATTAACAAATACAAAACGAAAACAGCTCCGATATATTCGGAGCTGTTTTCGGAATTAAGCGGCAATGCTTTTATTTACGCGGCGTAAACGGCATAAACGCTTACGATATCGCCCGCATTCGAGTTGTTTCTCGCCTTTATAAAGAAAGTATACGTGCCCGCCTTTTTGATTTTTATGTTACCGCCCTCCCAGGCAAAGTAATCGCCGAGCGCCTTCACGACCTCGTTTTCCGTAATTTGAGTAACGGTGTCGCTGCTGTAACTGTCGTTGTCCGCAAACGGCCTGCGGAATTTAATCTGGTCGCCGACCGCAAGCGTAATCGTGATTTCCCATTGGTTGCCCGACGTCCACGTCGTCAAATATCCTTTGCCCCAATCAAACGAAGGAACAACCGTGCCGAATTGACCGACTACCCAGCAGTCATTGCCGGCATTTTTCGTATCGACGTCCGTATACGGCAAATCGGCATTGGGGTCTGACTGACCTACGACAAACGTTGCCGTTATCGTTACCGCATGCGCGGGCATTACGAACGTAACGCCCGTAATGACGTGTTCCGTTCCGTCGTTGTACGTCAGGCTGTCGAGTTTGTAACCGTCGGCGGGCGTAACGGTGAGCGTTATCGTTTCGCCGACAACGGCGGTTGCTTTGGATGCTGTTACGCTGCCGTTTGCCGCGGCGGCTACCGTGATGGCATACGCGGTCGCTTCGCCGACTTTCGCTATGGATATATATTCACCGTCAAACACCAACTTATACTTCGCCGACTCTTTGACTTGGAAATTGTTCTGATTGTCGGCTTGCACAAAATCGATACCCGCTTTGACTCGCGTCGTCGTCGTATTATCGAAATGATAGCCGAGCCAATCGGAGCCGTGCACCACCTTGAACGTTGCGCCTTCCGCAAGGTCGAGCGTTATTGCGCCGCTCTTGTTGTCGAGCTTGAAGTCGGCGTTGTCAGCCGTCCATTCGTTAAAGCTGCCCGCAATAAAGTAATCGCCGTCGAGCATTGCGCCGCCCGTCGCGTACACCTTCCATTTGCCCGTTTTGAGCAGTTTGAGGTAGATGTCGAATGCGCCCTCGCTCTTGGTAGTCAACGTATTCGACGCATAGGTTACGCCCTTGCTCGCCGCATCGAAATCGAACGCTATCGCATTGAGAACCCCGTCCTCACGCGTCTTGAAAGTGAGCTTATCGCCCGCCGCAAGCTCGGTGCCGAGCAGAGTGTATTCTTCTTTTACGGCGGTATCGGTATTATGCGCGGTATTGTCGTACATGCGCACCTGCGTCGTACCGTTGACGAGCATAAATTTATTCGTAAGCGCCATCCACTTGGCATAAAGCACAGTATCAGCCGTTACGGTATCTGCGTCGAACGCCCACACCGTTTTAAGCGTAGCTTCTTTAAACCAACCGTAAAACTCGTAATCGACACGCGTCGGCTGTTGCGGCTCATCTACCTTGCCGCCGTGTGCGACGGTCTGCGGCGCGATTGCGTCCGCACCCTCGTACATCAGGTCGAACGTAACGGTATACGTCGCAACGTTCCACTTTGCGTAAAGCGTTATATCGCCTTTTACGGTATCGAGGTCGAAATCCCACTCGGAAGTGCATTCTTCGTCCTTGAACCAGCCCACAAAATCTCCGCCCGTTTTTGTCGGGTCGGCGGGCTTTGTCGCCGCGGTATTATACGGAATGTTTTCCTGCGGCTCGACTTCGCTTCCGCCGTTGCTGTCAAACGTTACGGTAAACTTCTTAATGTTCCACTGTGCGGTAAGCGTTATATCGGCAGTAACCGCCGCGTCGAAGTCGTAAGCCGCGCCGTCCTTGAACCAGCCCGCAAACGTATAGCCCGTTTTCGTCGGGTCGGCGGGCTTTGTCGCTTTTTCGCCCTCGATTACCGTTTGCGCGGCTATCGCGCTTCCGCCGTCTGTATCGAACGTAACGGTATATGTTACCACGTCGTCGAACACCGCGACAAGCGTTATCTTTCCTTCCGCGACAAGTGCGACGGAAAGCTCGGTAACCGTTTCGCCGCCACAGGTCCATTTGATAAACGATTTCCCGTTCTCGGTCGACGCCGCAGGCAAGAGCACAACCGCGCCGTCGTCTATATCATACGAAGCGGGATTGCCGTGAGTGAAAGCGGCGTTATCCGTAAGCCCCGTCGCCGAATATTCCACTACATACTCCAACGCATTCCATTCGGCTGTAAGCACGATGTCCGCCGTAACCGCCGTGTCAAAGTCGTAAGCCGCGCCGTTATTCAGCCAGCCGCCGAACGTATAGTGCTCGCGCGTCGGGTCTTGCGGCTTGGTCGCTTTGCCGTTGTAATCGACGGTTTCCGTGCCGTTTTCCTGACCGTTGCCGTACACGTACGTTACGGTGTAGCTATGAATTTCGTAAACGGGTTTAAGAGAAATCGTCGTGCCTGTCTCGGGAAGCGAGTCGTACGTCAACTCGGTGAGAACCGTATCGGGCGTGCCCTCTATGTACCAGCCTACAAAGTCATAATGCGCTTTTTCGTCGGGCGATACGGTCATGAGGTCGAGCGTGCCGAACACGTTATCGACAGCCGTATATGCTTTGCCGCTTATGACAAGCCCGCTTTCCTGATAGAAGTTGACGACATATGAATTCGCCGTCCACTTGGCGTAAATATCGGTAGCGACCTTTATCTTATCGGCGTCCGTTTCGCCCGTAAATTTCCACGCGGCAGTGCATGCGGCATCTTTATACCAACCGCCGAAAGTGAAGCCTTTAAGCGTCGGGTCGGTCGGCTTGTCTATCGTTCCGTTAAATTCCACTTCGCATTGCGAAGGCATGCCCACAGGCGAATACGAATTTATATTGGCGTGGAACACAACCGTATAGCGCGAGGAATTGATGACTTTGACGGTTACGTCGCACGACTTGCCGTCGTACGTCGCGGTAACGACGACGCTGTCGCCGAAGCCGCCGAACGCCGTTCCCGTCGAGAATTCTTCGCTCGTAAACGTTATGTCGTCGGCGCTCACTTCCGCCGTTTCGTCGTTGTTGTATACTGCCGTGAATATCAGCCCCGTGGGATTGAAATTGGCGTTGAGATATTGGTCCGCAGGCACGCCGCTTACCGTAAGCGCCGTTATCGCCTTTTCGACAACGGTTATATTTACCGACGCCGTCATTGTTATGCCGTTTTCGGTGTAAGTTACGGTTATCGTCTTTTCTCCCGCAACCGACATATCGAGGCCTGCAATATCCGTAGTATAACCGACGACGGCTTTGCCGTTTTGCGTGTCGCCGTTGTAGAAAGCGGTAACGGTCATACCCGCAGTCGTAACGGTATCGCCGACGACAAAAATGTTCGCCGTATGCAGTCCGTCGGGCGCGGTTGCCGTTATCGAAGTCAGTTTATCCACAACCCTGACGCTCGGAAGTCCGCTTATCGCTATTTCGTCGTTTGCCGTATATGTTACCAAAACGGATACCGCTTCTCCTGCCGACGCAAATGGCACGACGGAGAATTCGGACGCAGACAAGACTTTGCTGTCGCCGTTGTCGTACGTAGCCGTAAAGGTAATGTTTCCGAGCGAGAAGCTGTCGCCCACAAAGTACGTGTCGGTCGCGCCGCCGTTCACCGTCGCCGCAATCGAAATGACAGTCGGCGCGGTTATATCGACGTTTACCGTCGCCGTTTTATCTATTCCGTTTTCGGTGTACTCGACCGTGATTACGCCCGCGCCTACGCCGACTTCGGAGAAATCCGCGGTTACGGCGCAATCCGCCAAATCGACGACCACGGTTTTTTCTGTCGCGCCCTCGATTCCCTCATTGTAATGCGCCGTTACCGTCATGCCCGTTTTGTCGAGCGCGGCAAGCGCTTTGTCCGCGGCTGTATACTGCGGATAAGTCGCCTTATTCGGCGGCGTCAGAGTTATCGAAGTCAGCTTGTCTAAAACCTTGACCGCAATCTTGCAATTATCGAAAGTCTCTCCGTCGAACACCACAGTCGCGTCGAAGTCTCCCGCCGCGATAAACCTTTGCGCAATCGCGCTTTCTTGCGGGAGCGCGAATGACACTTTATTCATAAACTCAGCGTTGTTCGCATCCACCGTAACTTCGTCGCCGCTGGCGAATACTACTTTAATCGCAATATCGCCGAAATCGAGCGTATCGCCGACAAAGTATTCTGTCTTTGCGGGCTGCGTCGTGATTTCGACAGACTGCGCGGTGTCCGCTACCGCGGTATAATAGAGTATTTTCAACGCGCCGCCGGCAGGATATACGATGTCGACATATGTTCTGTCGTCCTCGACAGTACCCGTGATGATTTCGTAATCGCTGACCTCGACGCCGTCATACGTAACAACCAAGTCGTCTTTTGTAACGGTCTTGCCCTCATATATCACCCTGCCGTCCTTGATTTTTGCATCGAACGGTTTTGTTTCGTAAAAAGTGATAGCGGTATACGTCTTATTTTGATACGTAAGAACGATATTGTAATATCCGGTATCGCCCGTGAACATTAAACAACTTACGCCTTCGCTTCGGACGACGTAATGAGGCACGCCTACGCCTTGATAAGGCTTATCGAATAAAGGAATATTGCCTTCCGCCAAAAAACCTATATCGTCATATTTATAAAGTTTGACGTTATTTATAACAAGGTCGCCGTTATCGCGTCTTGTGTAATACAATTTTCCGTTTTGGTTTGTAGACCATTCGTCCATCCACACTTGATAGCCCGTCATATTTCCGTACAGGAACACGGCATTTTGCGCGACGGGCGGAGCCCATTCCCCTATTTCGCCGTTCGGTAAACGCGTCGCGTCTATGGGCATTTCGTCTCTTTGCAAAAGAATCTTCAAATTGCAAATTTGCATTTCGTGGTCGAGCGCAAGGTTGAGATTCCATTTTAAACTCGCTACTTCTTCGGCGCTCATAAAATACTCGCGTTCGGAAACGCCGATTGAAAACTCATGATTTGCTTCCGCGCTTTCATCCATCCAAAGCGAACTCAACGGGTAAACAGCCGAATCATAGGAATAATCGGAGTAAACATCGCCGACTACCGTGCCCGACTTCTTTTCGTAATTTACAATGCGGAAACGGTCTCCCACGCGGAGCGTTACGTCGTCGAGCGTATATGACGTAACGACGTCGCCGTTCTTTACCGCCGTCATTTTAAAGTCGGCGATGTCGGCGATTTGCATATTGACGGTTTTACCGCCTACCGTGCCTATAACGTACACGCCGCTGTCGGGATTTTCTATCCACTTGGCGTACAGCGTAATATCTTCGGTTACTTTGTCGACCGAGAAATCCCACGCGTTTTCGCACGCGGCTTCTTTATACCAGCCGTCAAAAGTAAAACTCTCGCGAGAGGGAGAACCCTGCGGTGCGATAAACGCGTTGTTGTAAGTTACGGCTACGGATTCGGGAACTCCGGACACCTCGCCGTCCGCAACGTTGCCGTCAAACTCGACAGTGTACTTATTGCTTACTTTCGCATAGAAAGTTATATTTTTGCCGATTACTCGTTCGATGTCGGCGGGCGTTATAGAAGAAGCGGAGTCGGTGCAACCCGAGTTGGTGAACCAACCGATGAACTTCCATCCCGCGGGAAGCGCGGCGGGCGCGGAAAGAGCGACGTTGCCGTCCGTGATACTGTACACGGCGGCATTATTGGTATTGTCGGAGCCGTCGGGCAGTTTTTCGTAAACCACCGTATATTCGACGGCGTTCCATTTGGCGTAAGCCGTTTTGTCGGCAGTTACCGTTTCGTCGAAGTCAAACGCGACATTGTAGTTCTCATCCTCGAACCAGCCGTCGAACTCATAGCCTTTGCGCACGGGCGCGGGATTAAGCGCCTCAACCTTCTGTCCGTCGACGACTTTAACGTAGCGCGGCGAACTTCCGGCGTAGTTCATGTCGAATGTAACGGTGTGCGTCGCCGCCTGTATTATGTCGGCAACAAACGTCTTGTCGCCGTAGTCGGAGGGGGAAACTGCGGCAATGTGAGTTTTGCTCTCGTCTCCCGACAGATACCAGCCGAGGAAATTGAATTCCACGGCTTCGCCCGTTACGTTGGGCGTTATTATTATTTGCTCGGCGTCGGGAAAAACTATCGAATCGCCGTAAGCATAGCCGCTCGGAACGGACACGCCGTCCTTAAACGTCGCCGAATACGTTTGCGAACTGCCGCCGAGTTCGAACGAAAGCGTGTACTCCTCGGGCGTGAACTTGGCGTACAGCGTTATGTTCGCGCCCTCCTCGGGAAGCATCGCGTACGACAGATTTTCGACTTTCCCGCTTTCGGGGAACGCCGAGCCCGTGTACCAACCGCCGAACGTATTGTGTTCCTTGGTCGCGGCGGAAAGCGAAACATCCTCGAAAACGCCTTGCGCGTTTACGGTATAAGTCGCGGGATTGGTCGCGGCGCCGTCGTTAAGCCGATATGCAACGGAATACGTAATCGCAGTCCACTCGGCGTATAGATTGACGTCGGCAGTCGAAACTACGTCCGTATCGAAATTCCATCTGTCTGTGCAGTCCTCGTCTATATACCAACCGCCGAAAGTATAGCCCTTAATCGTCGGCTCGACGGCGGGAGCCGTTATATATTTACCCACTTCGACACGTTGCGTCTCGGGCATGTTTACGGGCGAGTATGCCGTAATATTGGCGTGGAAAATCACGTCGCGCTTGGGTACCGACGGCGTTTCGACCGTTACGTGAAGTTTGGTGCCCGACGCAACGCCCTCGTACTCCGCCGTTATTTCGGCGGTGCCTTCCGCATTGAATTTGCCGTTCTCGTCCAAAAGCGTCGACGTAAAACTTATATCCGCCGCAGTGAGACCTACTTCCGACCCGTCGTTATACTCCGCTTTGAAAGTCAAACCCGCAGGGTCGAACGTCGCTCCGACTTCCTGCGTTGTATATGTAAGCGCGCCGCCGAGAACGAGCCGCGAAACGACTTTTTCGACAACGGTTATTTCAAACTTGGCGGTGAGCGTGCCCGTCTCGGTAGTGTGCGTTACCGTAACCGTCTGCACGCCGAGCGCCGTCATGTCGGGCTCGGAAACGGTATAATCCACACCCTTTACAAGAATCTCGGGCTGTTTATCTCCGCTGAAAAGCGCACGAACGACAAGCCCTTCGTCGTTAAACGCCTGACCGCGAACGTATTCGGTCTTATTCGGTTCGCTGTAAATCTCGATACCCGTAATCACAGGTTCTTGAAAGTCTTCCGTCCAGTGCGCGTAAAGTCTGATGTCGGACATAACGGACGCGGCAAACGAGTACGGCGAATCGACGTCGTTATCCGCCGAAGTATGCCACTCGTTAAATGTATATCCGAGACGTGTGGGATTTGCAGCGGGCTTTTGCGCCTTGTTACCCTCGTCGACGTACTGTGTTTCGAACACAGCGTGCTGCGCGTCGGCGTAATTGTTGTAAAAAGTTCCGGTATACTGCGTCGGCGGCGGAACTTCGTCGTGCCACACCGCGTAAAAATCGGTATCTTTTGTTATGGGCTTCGACGAAAGATTGACGACCGTCGTCGCGTCGGCGGACGTACCCCAGCCTATAAAGATAAGCTCGGAATCACTGTGAGACGGCGTTTTGTCGCCTCTCGCATGTTTGCCGTCCTCGACCTTTTCATAATAGGTGATGTTGCCCGAATCGAAAATTCCGCCGTTTGCGTGATACGTAACCGTATAGGACTTGTTCGCGTCGTCCGAACACGCGGCAAAAGCAAGTCCGCACAAAGATACGGCAAGCACGGCAATAACGGCTGCAATACGTTTTCTCATCTCGTTTCCCCTTTTTCGCGGAAGCCCGTCGAACGGACTTTCCGCTTTTACGGATAAATACACCATATAATACTACATTTAAAAAAAATTGTCAATAGCGTGAAACCTATTTTCGCAGTCCGACGCGCCGTTTTTGATTGGCTCTCGCCGACGCTCGCAGAACCGTCTTGACAAACACGCCGACGCGTGATATAATCCGTGTGCCGTATCGCAAGCGCCGCGGCGGAGCACGCAAAGATGAAACTGATAGATTACAACGTCGACCTTGACGGAATAGACTGCCACGTGCACAGCGCGTTCTCTCCCGACGCGTTGCGCGCAGGCGCGTCGACCCCGCGCGAAATCGCCGCCGCATACAAACGCCGCGGGATACGCGGATTTATCGTTACCGACCATTTGGACGTCGGGCATTGGCATTCCGTCGACCCGTCGAAGTTTACGGAATATTTCGACGAGTGGAACGCGGTGCGCGACGAAAACCCCGACCTTACTATTTACATAGGCATGGAGGTCGGATTCGAAAAAGAAACCGCCGAAAAGTCAGCGGAACTTATTTCCGAGCTTCCGCTCGAATACGTGATAAACAGCGTGCACTATTGGCAATCTCACGACGGAGACGACATGTCGCGCGGTCGCGAATACGCATACGGAAAATATCTCGAAGCGGTGTCAGCGTCGCTCGACGCGCCCTATCCGTTTTCGACAATCGGACATTTGGGTTTTCCCGAACGTTACGCGCCGTACCCCGCAGACGAGATTGCGATGGAGTATAAGACGTTCAAACCGATTATGGACGACATAATAAAAAAAGCCGTCCGAAAACGCGTTCGCTTCGAAGAAAACACCAACGGCGGCGGAGCAATGCGTCTGCCGCGCGCCGATTTTTTGCGCGCCTATAAAAAAGCCGGCGGCGCGCGTCCGGTACTCGGTTCGGACGCGCACATAACGGAAAACATCGCTCAATACTTCGACGCCGCCAACAAGTTTTTAGATAAAATATTCAAATAATTGTATTATCTTTTATTCGGCATCGACAGCAAAATATGCGGCGCAAAATAATCCGTAATTACAGATTATCGTCGTCCTCGCCGTCTTTTATTTCGTAGCCGAAAATGTCGTAGTGTTTATCGGTCGTTCGGTCATGCTTTTCCGCGCCGACGTCGGGCAATCCGAGAGGATTGGAATTGTCGGCGTTTTCTTCTTTTGCGCCGTTCGCCGAATCGGCGTTTTTTTCTTTTTTGACGCGCGCGGCGGCTGTCGGTGCGGGCAGTCGTTTTAAAACCACTCCCGACATAGCGGACAGTACAAAGTCGAGCGGGACGAGCACCGCCGTACCGAGCAAGGCGAGCACCCAATATCCGCCCAGTCTGTCTATCCAGGCAAGCACGGGGATATCGAGGCTAATCGTAATTATCCGCGTCGCGACAAGGTACACGAGAAATATCGCGAGGTTGAAATATGCCGCCGCGACGACGCCGCGCAATATTCCGCTTTTCACGTGAAAGTATGTATACCTGTGCATGAAGTATGCCAATATACCGTACGGCGCGAACATCAATACCAGCATAAACCACGACACAGAAAGCCCCGTAAGCGCAAACATAACGCCTATCGTCGCAAGCGCACAGAGTATTCCGTACGGCAGGCTGCCGCGTTTGCACGCCAAAAATATGCAGAATGCCGCCAGATACAGCGGCATAAAGCTAAACGGGAGATATGCGGTAAATACGCACATTATTACGGCAAGCGCGGTGCAAACCGCCGCCGTCGTCAGTTTTACTGTTTGAGCGCGCACGTCAGCAGCAACGCAACGACGAACACAGGCAGTCGGTCAAGCAGTACGCGCAGCAGCACGAGGACAGACAGTTTGCCATTTGGTCGGGTTGCTGCGGCTGCTGGTTCTGATAATCGCCGCCGTTATATCCGCCGTTGCCGTTGTTGTACGGCGCTCCGTTTTGCCCGTTATTGTACTGTCCGTTAAACGCCGTCTGCTGTTGCGGACGCGCGCCGCCGAGCGTCATGTTGAGCTTGTCGAGCGAACTGCGGTACTTTGAATTGCCGGGGTCGTCCTGCAAAGCCATTTCGAGCTGAGTTTTCGCTTCCGAAAGCCACTCGCGTTTATAAAACACGATGGCTTGCATATAGTGCCATTCGCCTTTGCGCTCGGTTATGGAATCGAGCATATCCTGCGCTTCGTTGTACTTGCCGTCGCGGATTAGCGAATCTATTTGGTCATAGTTGCCGCCGAACGCCGTCTGCTTGTCCGTTCTTTCCAAATCGGAACTTATAAGCACCCATGCTTCTTCCAGCTCTTGAAGTTTACGCGCGCCGTCGTTGCCCTCTTCGCCCGACTTGAACCGCTGTTCGCCGTAAAGCTCATGCAGTTCCGCGTATTTGGCTTTGAGAAGCTCGGGCGCCGAGTCGCGGCTCAATCCGAGTACGGAATAGGGGTCTTTCATTTCGTCTCCTTGTGGTTGGGGCTGTCCGCCCTATCATAGCGTATGTATTATACGCCCAAAACATTAACGTCTGCTATGACTATTATTAAAACCGCATTAGTTTTTTAAATCTTCGGCGGCGGGAGTTTTTTGCGCGAAGCCAAAAGTTCTTCCGCTTTCATGTTCATACCGTCGCAAACTATATTGCGAATCAGTCCGCCGCACTGAGTAAGACGCAACGCGCCGACGGCTTCCGCCGCGCGGAAACAACACGATTTGAGCGCAAATCCGAGTTCTTCCGCATGTTGTTCGATAAACGCGGCTCTGCCTCCGAATTCTTTACGCGTTACCGAATACGCCGCCGCGAACGGGTTGTAACGCTTGCTCTTTACGTCGTCGGCTATATCGTCGAAAGCGTCCGCCAAGTACACGAACTTTCCTATATTATAACACAACGATTTGAGATTGTCATCTGTTTCGGCGCATAATATAAGTTCGGGCAAATCGCGCATAAGACTTGCAAAAGGGTCGGCGGCGCGGTCTATGCTTTTAAGCTGCGATTTTTCCGCGGACCGCTGGTCGGCGTATGCCGCGTTTATTCTCGCCCATATTTCGCCGTGCGCGGCTTTGGCTTTTTTAAAAGGTTTTTTAAGAACGCGCCGCACCGCCCTGTACTTAATTCCGTCGCCGTCGATTACGCCGTCGTCCGCTTTTTGGTAAGCAAGCATAATGTTTGCGGCGGCGAGACGGGACATAAGCGGATTCGGCATGACCGTCGCTTTTCTTTTAATCGGGTTTAGCACGCACTTATGCTCTTCGATTACGAGGTCGGCTTGGGAACAGTCATGCAAAAGCGCCGACAAAAACGCGAAATCGTAGTTTGTGGTAAGCCGCGGCAACTGTCCGTACAGCTTGCCCGTCTGACAGCATATTCCGCAGTAAAACGCTCTGTATAAAACGAAATCGCTCGCGCGGAGTTTCGACTTGTCGGGAACGATGTATCCGTACATTACAGCCTGACGAACCCGACCTTTTTATATACCTTTTCGAGCGTACGCGACGCTATCCGCGCCGCTTTTTCCGCGCCCGAACGCATAAGCTCTGCAAGCGCGCCGTCGTCGCGGCGGAGCGCCTCGTATTTTTCGCGCACGGGGCGTAAAGCCTCGACCGTCGCCTCGCCCGCTCGTTTTTTAAAGTCGGCATAGTTGCCGTTTTCAAACTCTTTTTGCGCGGCTTCGACGGTTGTGTCCGTCGCCGCGGCGTATATCGTAAGAAGATTCGTTATGCCGGGCTTGTCCGCCGACGCGATTATGCGCGTGTCGCTATCCGTTACGGCGCGCTTGAACTTGCGCATGATATCCTCGGGCTTGTCGAGAATGAACACGCTGCCGAGGTCGTCGCCGTCCGACTTGCCCATTTTCGCCGTCGGGTCGGTAAGCGAGTAAATGCGCGCGCCCGCGGTAGGCACTCTGCCTTCGGGCATGGCGAACGTCGGCGAATATCTGCCGTTAAATCGCTGTGCGATATTTCGGCACAGTTCGACGTGTTGGAGCTGGTCGTCGCCGACGGGCACGACGTCCGCTTGATAAAGCAAAATGTCAGCCGCCATAAGCACGGGATAATCGAACAGTCCGACGTTAACGTTATCGGGCGCTTTCTCGCTTTTTTCCTTGAACTGCGTCATGCGCCGCGCTTCGCCGAACATGGTATAGTTATTGAGTATCCAGCAAAGTTCCGCATGCGCTTTTACGTGCGACTGCAAAAAAACAATATTTTTTTCGGGGTCGATGCCCACCGCTATCAAAAGCGCGAAAAGCCGTTTCGTGTTTTCGCGAAGTTCCTTGGGTTCAATTGCGACGGTTATCGCGTGAAGGGCGGCAACCGAAAAAAGGCAGTCGAACTCGTCGCTCATGCGCCCCCAATACTTCATTGCGCCGAGATAGTTGCCGAGCGTGGGATTGCCCGTCGGTTTGATTGCCGAGAAAACTCTCTTTTTGCGTACGTCTGTATTACCCTGCATTTCCGTCATAATATATTATGCCTGTTTTTCCGCGCCGTAACGCGAACGAATATAATCGAGTATAGAGTCGGACTTTACAACCTCTTCGAAGCGCGGCTTCGCGCCGAATACGCTTATAAGCGAATGAGGAATATCCATCGCCGTAACGTCGCAAAGCCGTTCGAGCATGCGCGTGTCCGCTTCACCGTCGGCGCTTTCGCCGAGCGCTCTGAGCACTGCCGGCGCAAACTTGTACGGATTTGCTGTCGACACTATCACCGTCGGACGCGCGAACTCGCGCCGCGCCGCAACGGAATACGCCACCGCCGTATGCGTATCAATCAAATAACCGTATTCGTCGAACATCTCGGCAACCGCCTGTTCGGTCTCGTCGCCGTCGGCGAATCCGCACGCGAAAATCTCGCGAACCGTCTCATCCTCGTCGGCTGTTATTTGATATCTTCCCGAGCGTTTAAGCTCCGTCATGCGTTCTTTCGTAAGCGCCGCGTCTCGCCCCGACAGCTCGAACAAAAAACGTTCGAGATTGCTCGACACTAGTATATCCATAGACGGACTGCTCGTCTTGTAGAATTCGCGGTTGACGTCGTAAATTCCCGACGAAAGAAAATCGGTCAAAACGTTGTTGCTGTTGGACGCGCAAACGAGTTTATTTATCGGTAAGCCCATTCTCTGTGCGTAGTATCCCGCGAGGATATTGCCGAAATTGCCCGTCGGCACGACGAAATCTATACGGTCGCCGCCCTTTATCTCGCCGCAATTCACAAGGTCA
>CATLGX010000012.1 GCA_949948785.1 uncultured Christensenella sp.
AGATAGAGAACGCGCAGCGCAATATCGAGGGCAGAAACTTCTCTGTGCGTAAATCCGTTCTCGAATACGACAACGTTATGAACAAGCAGCGCGAGATAATTTACGCCGAGCGCGGCAAGGTCTTGAAAGGCATGCCCATGCACGACGAAATAATGAAGATTGTAAACGGTCGGTGCAACGCCGTCGTCGAAGCGTATACCAATCCCAAAGTCGATTACGACGAATGGGAATCGGAAGAGCTTAATAAAGAAATCGAGAGAAAACTTCTTCCAGGCGAAACCGAGTTTTTCAAAGAGGAAACGCTTAAAAACTATACGCCCGACGAGCTTAAAGACATTCTGTACGGCGAGGTCAAGCGCAAGTACGAAGAGAAAATCGCCGACGCGATGGCGCACAACGTCGACTTCGAGGACATAGAGCGTTACGTCATGTTGCGCGTCGTCGACCAGCGTTGGATGGACCACATCGACAATATGGACGCGCTTAGAAGCGGTATCGGCTTAAAAGCGTACGGACAGCAAAACCCCGTTATGGCGTATCAGCAAGAAGGCTTCGACATGTTCGACGAAATGATAGAGCATATACACGAGGACGTTACGTCGATGCTCATGCACGCCAATGTCGAGTATCCGCCCGAGCCGCCCAAGCAGGAAGTCGAGCTTATAGAAAACCACGGCGATTCGCAAGAGCGCAGTGCCAAACAGCCCGACGTTACGCCCAAGTCCGAACGCGTGGGACGCAACGATATGTGCCCGTGCGGAAGCGGTAAGAAGTACAAAAACTGCTGCGGACGCGACAAGGAATAATTTAACCGATATATGACTATCGAAGAAAACAAAATCAAAATAGACAACGCTTCGAGCATGATAGACGACGCTTACGCCGCTATATCGCCCGATGCGTTAAAAGCGCGCCGCGCGGAGTTGGAACTCAAACAGAACGACCCCGCGCTGTATTCCGACCCCAAGGCTGCGCAAGCCGTAAACAGCGAAGCCAAATATATCGACACTACGCTGTCGAAATTCGACAAGCTGTTTCAAACGGTAGCCGACCTCCGCGCAATGGCGGAACTTCTCGCAGTCGAACAGGACGCGGAGCTTACCGCGGAATTTTTTGCCGAGACGGAGGCGCTTGAAAAAAGCGCCGAAGAGGCGCAGATAGCCGCATTGCTCAAAGGCGAGTACGATAAGGCGGACGCGATATTGACGTTGCACGCGGGTGCGGGCGGTACGGAAGCGCAAGACTGGGTGAGCATGCTGTTCCGCATGTACAGAATGTACTGCGAAAAGGCGGGCTACGCGGTGGATGTTATCGACAGGCTCGACGGCGACGAAGCGGGAATAAAGAGCGTAACTTTTACAGTGCGCGGCATCAACGCTTACGGTTATCTCAAAGCGGAAAATGGGGTGCATAGACTTGTGCGCATTTCTCCGTTCGACGCCAACGCGCGACGGCATACGTCGTTTGCGAGTCTCGAAGTCATGCCCGAAATCAAGGACGACGGCGCGGTAGTTATCAATCCAGACGATATACGCGTCGATACGTTCCGTTCGAGCGGCGCGGGCGGTCAGCATATAAACAAGACCGACTCGGCTATACGCATCACCCATTTTCCGACGGGTATAGTCGTTACGTGCCAGAACGAACGAAGCCAGACGCAGAACCGCGAAATGGCGTTTACCATGCTAAAAAGCAAACTTGCGGAGCTGAGGGAGCGCGAAGCGGCGGAAAAAGCGGCAAGCATAAAAGGCGAGCTTAAAAAGATAGAGTGGGGGAGTCAGATACGTTCGTACGTATTTCAGCCGTACACCCTCGTTAAAGACCATCGCACGGGATACGAAAAATCGGATATTCAGTCGGTCATGGACGGCGACATCGAGGGCTTTATCATCGACTATTTGAAAAAATCGATATAAGTTATATTTCAATGATTTCCAATCCGTTAATTTTAGGAATAGAAACGTCGTGCGACGAAACGTCCGTAGCCGTAATGCGCGGCGAGACGCTATTGTCCAACGTAATATCGTCGCAGATAGAGATACACCGCCGCTTCGGCGGCGTCGTACCCGAAATCGCTTCGCGCAACCACCTGATTGCCATTCTTCCCGTAATCACGGAAGCGTGCGAAAAAGCGGGCGTTGCAATTCACGACGTCGACGCCGTTGCCGTAACTTACGGCGCGGGACTTGTCGGCGCGCTTCTCGTCGGTGTTTCCGCGGCTAAGTCGCTGGGCTATGCGCTCGGCGTTCCCGTGTATGCCGTCAATCATATACAAGCACACATAGCTGCCAATTACATAAGTTCGCCGGACTTGAAACCGCCGTTCCTTGCCATCGTTGCAAGCGGCGGACATACGGGCGTGGTGCGCGTCGACGGACCGAACAGTTTTACCGCGTTCGATACTACGAGCGACGACGCGATAGGCGAAGCGTTCGACAAGGTTGCGCGCGCACTGTCTTTGCCGTATCCCGGCGGACCCGAAATAGATAAGCGCGCAAAGCTCGGAACGCCTTGCATAGAGTTTATGGCTCACAAAAAAAACCGAACGCTCAGTTATTCCGGTTTGAAGACCGCGGTTGTAAATTATTTGCACACTAAGGAACAGCGCGGCGAACAAATAGATATTAACGACGTGTGCGCGTCTTTCCAAAAGACGGCGGTGGACATGCTTGTCGACGTTGCCGTCGACGCGGTAAAGCGTATAGGAATAAATACCGTTGTGCTCGCGGGCGGCGTGGCGGCAAATTCATACCTGCGCGCGAGACTGACGGAAGAAGGCAAAAAACTCAAACTCGATACCCGTTTCCCGCCCATGTCGCTGTGTACCGACAATGCCGCTATGGTGGCGCGCCGCGCGCTCGACATGATAAGGGAGAACCTTCCGCCCGCAAAGCTCGACCTTAACGCGGTGAGCTACTTGAAAATAGGCGATTGCTACAAAGGTTAATACGCGAACATATGCGCATGTGTGAAAAAGCGCGCCGATTTGCCGTCGGCGCGCTTTATATGTGCATATGTAAATATGATTATTTACGTCTGCCATCCGTTACGAAGTGTTTTATCCCTGTCGAAGCGTGCGCAGATAAATCTTCCGTTTTGAAAAAGTCCGGGTAAATCTTGCTTTCTGCATTCGGCTTTATCCATACGAGCCGTTCCTTGCGTGCGTCTTCCGTAAAGCTGTCGCAGTTCGGTCGGAAGTTCGACGGCGTTTTCATGTAGAAAAAAAACGATATTTCGTAAACCGTCTTTTCCTCTTTTGCGGGGGAGTCGCCGATAAAGTAGTTTTCGTGTATGAATCCGAGTCTGTCTACTTGCAGCGTTACGCCCGTTTCTTCTTTTACTTCGCGTACGACGGCTTCTTCCGCAGTCTCGCCGAATTTGATTCGTCCGCCTACGGAATATAGGTAGTCGGTTCCGTCGTTGCCGACCATGAGAATTTTTCCGTCTTTGATTATAATTGCGCCTACTCGGATGTTGACGATGCCATCGCAGCACGGAATGGTCATATCGCGGCAAAAATCGTCTTTCATGACCTTTATGTCTCCAAGTATTTGGCGCCCATTGACGAAACGCGTTCGCCGACGTCCGCGATTTTATCCACGGTTTCGCGCATGCCGCTGTTGAGCCAATATTCCAAAAGTCCCATGAATCCGTGCGAAACGAATATGTAATAAAAATCTATTTTTGCTTTCGGGCAGTCGGGGTAAAGCGCACTCATCATATCGGTAACCTTGTGCCTGCCGCCTTCCATGGCGCGGGTAAGGAACGAGCTGTTTCCCGAATGCGGCGAGTTGAGTATCATTTTGCAAATCGCGGCGTTGCGTGCCACAAATTCGAAAAAGGTTACGTAAAAGCTCTTTTCCGTCGCTCCGCCCCCTGCTTGAAGAGAAGAGTGGGCGAGGAAGCGGTTGAATTCGTCCTCGATTTGATTTTCGAGTTCGACGAAAACCGCGTTCACCGAATCGTAGTGGTAATAAAAAGTGGCGCGGTTAATGTTTGCCGTTTCGCAGAGCGCGGTTACGGTTATGTCGTCGAGCGGCATTTTTTCGAGCATCGATATCAGCGCGTCTTTTATTTTGTTCGTCGTTTTTTTCTTTATTTGAGCCATGGTCGCCTTATTTTCCTATTGCCGTTATTATACATCTTTGGACGACCGTTGTCAAATTTTTAAACACTTGTTTAGAAATTTAGTAAAACAAGATATATCGGGTAAAAAATACGCGCGTTCGCTATTGCTAACTTTTTGCCGCGTTGCGCTTGACATAATACCGAGCGGCGACTATAATAATATCCGTATGGAAAGAGTTTTCGATATTACGGGAATGACGTGCGCGGCGTGCGCGGCGCACGTGGAAAAGGCGGTAAAACGCGCCGGGGCGGGAAACGTAAGCGTAAATCTTTTGCTTAACAGAATGACTGTCGACGGCGACGTTTCGGACGACGATATCATACGCGCGGTGCAGTCCGCCGGTTACGGCGCGAGCGTGCGCGGCGCAACGGCGGAGAAATCGGGCGGAGCTGCGACGCAGACCGATAAGAAGCACGACTATTCGCGCACGCTTTTTATACGGTTTATCGCGTCTACGGTTTTTTTGATTCCGCTGATGTATTTTTCGATGGGACACATGGCGGGGTTTCCGATGGGCATTTTCGACCCGCACGTAAATCCCGCGTCGTTCGCGCTTTTGCAAATGGTTCTTACCGCGCCCGTGCTTGTAATAAACGGAAGATTTTTCGTAAGCGGAACGCGCGCGTTATTCAAGCGCGGCGCGAATATGGATACGCTCGTTTCGCTCGGTTCGGGGGCGGCGTATATTTTCGGCGCGGTTGCCGTGTTTTCCATAAACGCCGACATGGTAAGCGGCGATTTGAAATCGGCGACCGAGCTTGCCATGAATTTGTTTTTCGAGTCGGCGGGCATGATACTTACTCTCGTTACTCTCGGGAAGTTTTTGGAAGCGAAGTCCAAAGGCAAGACTCGTTCCGAAGTAGAAAAACTTTTGCGACTGCGCCCGCAGACTGCGCGCGTATTGCGAGAGGGCGAAGAACGTGAGATTGCCACTTCGGATATTCGCGTCGGCGATATAGTAATAGTTCTGCCGGGCGAGTATGTGCCTTGCGACGGCGAGATAACAAAGGGTGCGACCACGCTCGATAAATCGGCGATAACGGGCGAATCTATGCCGGTAGAGGCGGGCGAAGGCGACGTTGCGGCGAGCGCGGTTCTCAATCTGACGGGACGCGTAGAGCTTCGCGCCACCAAGGTCGGCGAGGACACGACGCTATCGAAGATAATAGCTATGATAGAAAACGCGGGCGGTTCGAAAGCGCCGATACAGAAAATCGCAGACAGAGTTTCGGCGGTGTTCGTACCCGTCGTGCTCGGGCTGGCGCTCGTTACGCTCATAGTGTGGCTCGTTATAGGAACGGTCGGACAGGCGCTTACGATGGCTATTTCGGTGCTCGTTATTAGCTGTCCGTGCGCGCTGGGACTTGCGACGCCAGTCGCGGTGATGGCGGGAACGGGCAGAGCCGCGGCGTACGGCGTTCTTGTCAAAAACGCCGAAACACTGCAACGACTTTGCGGCGTGCAGATTTTTGCGCTCGATAAGACGGCAACGATAACGGAAGGCAAGCCGCGCGTAACCGAAGTCAGAGCGCACGGCGGAATGAGCGAAGCGCGAGTGCTCGAAGTCGCCGCCGCGCTCGAAAAGACGTCCACACATCCGCTTGCGAAAGCGATTGTCGAAGCGTACGACGGCGCGCATGCGGAAGCGGAATCGAGCGAGTACAGAATAGGTTACGGCGTGGTGGGCGTTGTCGACGGCGAGGAGTATGCGCTGGGAAGCGCGAAACTTTCTGCGGAGTTCGGCGCGGAAGTCAACGACGACGGCGATGCGCAGGTAGTGTATTTATGCCGCCGCGGCGAGCTTTTGGGCAGCATTTCCGTAAACGACAACGTGAAGCCGACGAGCAAAGCGGCGATTGCCGCGCTCAAAAAAGCGGGGTGCCGCGTGGTAATGCTGACGGGAGACAACGAGCGTCAGGCAAACCGCATAGCGAGCGAAGTCGGTATAACCGAAGTATATCACGACGTTTTGCCGGAGGATAAACTCGGCATTGTCGAAAACCTCAAAAAGCAGGGGCGCACCGCTATGGTCGGCGACGGAATAAACGACGCGCCCGCATTAAAGAGCGCGGATGTCGGTATAGCGATAGGCTCCGGTACAGACGTTGCAATCGATGCGGCGGACGTGGTTCTTGTCCGTTCCGACCTCGGCGACGTGCCGCGTTCGGTAGCCGTATCGCATATGACGCTCAGAAATATCAAACAGAATCTGTTTTGGGCGTTTTGTTACAATGTCCTCGGCATACCTCTTGCGGCCGGAGTTTTGAGTGCGGTGGGCGTAACGCTCAATCCCATGATAGCCGCGGGCGCAATGGCGCTTTCGTCGCTTTTTGTCGTGTGTAACGCATTGAGGCTTACCGTTATGAAGTTCGACGATGCGCACGTGGCAAGAAAGATAGCTCGGGCGAAAAAGCACGTAAAAGTAAAAAGCGGCGAGCATACCGAAATCGCCGAGGACGGCGCGCAGGCGTGCGTGATTAACAAAAACGTGCAGTGCGGGTGTAATATCGCCGATGATTCATCGGAAGAAGGAGAATACAAAATGGAACGGACAATTCAAATCGACGGCATGAGCTGCATGCACTGCGTCGCGCGCGTTCAAGCCGCGCTCGAAAAAGTCGACGGAGTAAAAGCGGTCAAAGTCGACCTCGAAAAAGGGATAGCGGCGGTCGAGGGCGCCTTCGATACGGCTGCCGCCGTCGCGGCGGTTAAAGCCGCCGGATACGACGCGAAATCGATTTAAGGCATTGGCGCGCTCTTTAATAATTAAAAGTTGATTAGAATAAGATTATGAAAGGCGGGAAGCGTTGACAAACGATTTCCCGTGTCGTACAATACAAAAAATACGTTGCGGGGTACGGCATGGCTGACAAAGTGGTAGTGCAGCCCGACGAAGAGCGGATAGCCGCCGACGTCGGCAAAAAGAAAAAACGCAGTAAGTGCTGTACTTGCCTTATTGTGTTCGCCATAGTCAGCATTGTGTTGCTCGCTGTCGTTATAGGCGTCGGGTGGTTTTTCGGCGACAAATATTCGCAGAAGTTTTTCGGAATGTCGCTGGGCGATACGCTCGGCGTTTTCGGCGACTTGTATTGGACGGACGACGACGACGTAGTGAGCCGTAAGTATTCCGACAAAGACATCGACGGGTTTTACAACGAGCTTAAACGAAACGTACTGTTGCGTTCGGACGTCGAAATAGACGTGGACGCGGCGATTTTGGAGGTATTGAATAAGTATCTCTCGGACGGCGGGGGCGATAACGCCGAAAACAATAAGGCCGACGGCGGCGGCGATTCGTCTTCCGAAACGAAACCGTCGACTGAGGACGAGAAAAGCGGTACGGACATTGTTATGGACGTTTTCGCCGACATGCTCCAAAACGTTTACAAGTCGGAAAATATCGACATCGAGCGGCTTAAAGCATACGATGCGGAAAATAACGATACTTACATATTCGAGCTTAAAGACAAGCAGCTCGCCGCGCTTTGCAACACGGTTTTAAAAGCCATGCTTGCCGACGCGGCGAACATCGATTTTTTGAGCGGCGTCAACGAATATATTCCGCTTGCGAAAACGGTCAAGCTAAAACAGGTTAAATACGTTGTCCAGGCTGTAAAAGACGAACAGGGAAACAAGACGCCGCAAGTCGCGGCGGATATTACGGTATGGCTCGGCTTGCAAGACGCGGCAAGCTCCGCGCTCGACGTCGTGCTGAAAGACGCGGGCTTCGGTTGGGCGAGCGGGTTTGTCGGCTGGCTCGGAGACGTTATACTGCCGGAGAACGTATACGTAACCGTTACCGTTCCGCTTCAAGACGGCGCGGAGCCGAAGATTAACTTTAATACAATGAACGCCGCCGAGCGCAAACGCATGTATAAGCTCGTAAACGGCGTGTTCAAAAATATAATCCGCAACGATATTACGGTAGAGGGGATATTAAACGATTTCGCAGGAAAAATCAAGCCGTATTTGGCGGAGTTTTCCGAACATCTCGATTTTTCGTTTGCGGGAAGCGGCACAATCGGCATGGACGTTATAGGCATGGCGGCAAATATGCTGAGTAAAAGCGAATTTAAAGACGACCCGCTTAGAAAATCCGATTTGATGTACATGCTTCAAGCCCTTTTGACAACCACGCCCAACGAGCGGTTGCACGAGTTGGAGCCGTATCTGTATCGTGAATGGTACGCCGACGCGAAAGGCGAAAACGCCGTTTACAGGTACGACGATAAAGTCGACGTTACCGGTAAGACAAAAATCGATTACGGGCGCGAACTTATTACCGCGATAGAAAACGCATATGCTCTCGACTTCGGAGAAACGACGAGCGTAGCGGACGCTCTCAAATTGCTGGGAATATCGTTCGACGGCGAAACGCAGTCGTCGTTCGACACGTCCGCCGTTCTCGATAAGATAGACAAGGTAAAACTTGCCGCGTCGCTCGACCCGTCAAGCGAAATTAAAAAACTCAAAATAACAGACCGCATGCTCGTGTCGCTTTTGTCGGAACAGTTGGAGAGCATGCTGAAAACAGGCGATTCCGGCTTGGGCAATCTTTCTGTGGAGCTTGACGCGCTGACGTTTGTGCGCGACGCGCTGTACGAGGACCATACGTTTGCGCTCGCGGCGGTGAGCGTCGGCATCGAAGACATGCTCAAAAACTTGGGCGACAACAAGTTCATAGAACTTTTATCGGGTTTGTTGCCCGAGAAAATTCTCGTCAGTCTGCAAGTGGACATAACGCTCAGTCTCGAAGCGGGCGACGCATATGTGCCGGCGCAGTTCATGATTAACAATTACGAGCGCACGCAAGCCGTTTTGGACACAATTAAAAAACTCGTTCCCGATTTTGACCTCGCCGAGCTCACCGAAAAAATGGAAAATGCGTTGCGCGACACCGTAGGCAGTCTCGACGAGCTTATGGGTGTCGAGCTTGTGCGTTCCGACCTTGCGCAAACTCCCGTAATTTCGGGCGCACTCGTCATGCCCGATATTTACACTACGGTTGTAAAAACCGTGCTTACGCCCGAAAACGGAGATAGAGGTGTCGTTACGAACGAGGAACTGCGAAGCGTGCTGTACGAACTTAACAAAACCGACGATTTTGACGATTACGCTCAGAGCGGCGACAGAACGGACGGGGATTTGCGCGGATTCATAGCCGAGATTACAGATAAATACTATCTCAACCCGTCGAACGAACTCGTTACGTTGCAAGACCTCACCGACTTTATAACGTTGGGAGAGCAAAAGGATTTCGGCACCAAGTTCAGAGTGGCGGGCACGACGGTCGGCGTAAAATACGTCGCTTACGACACCCGCACAATCAAAGAGATAACTCCGCTCATGACGGGCGCGCAGCTCGGCGCGATAATAAAACAGGAAATTGACGGAATGGAGGATATAAAAGACCTGTTCTCTCTGCTCGACGTTCAAATCGCGTCCGACAGCATAAAGATAACCATGTCAGTCGATATAGCGGCGCTCCTGCCCGAAACGGTCGAAAAACTCATGACCGCCGATGCTATTTACATCAACGTTACAGTCAAACTTTTACAGGTATATAACGGCGCGTATATGGTAGACTATGCCATTAACAGCATGGGCGACTCCGATACCGCAAACCTAATGAAGATTCTCGATTTCCTCGGCGACTCTTTCGATGTCGACGCGAAAACAGCGGAGTTCGGAAAGATTCTTTACGAAAAAATGCAATCCTTGCGCGACAGCTTGGGCAGCGACGACTTACTGCGGTTTACCGACGGCGGCATAGAGCTTGCAAGTTTTTACGAATTCCTTTCGGTTAAGCTCGACGTGCTGAACGATAATCCCGCAATCGACAACGAGAAGTACGCGCAAACCGTCAAGAATGCGGTGCAGGGCATGTTCGAACGCCCCGTCGACCCCGTCAGCGGCGAGTATTTAGACGAAATTTACGGCGGCGCAGACGAGAGTTTGATAAAGAACTACCGCATGTCAGATTTCATATTCAACGCGCCGCAACCTGACTTTACTCTCGACATCGGCGCGCTCGCGGGCGGCGGCAGTTGGACGGATAGAGAGTTTAACGCCTGGTTCCAAGCCGCGCTTCAAATAAACGACTCGTCGGCGTTGCAGACGGCGGTATTGACAGCGGGCGACATTCGTCCCAAAGCGACATCCGTGCGAGAATGGGTGAACGGAAAAATGCTCGACAATCCCGCCGACATATCGGGCGACCACGTAATCGTGTCTTTCAAAATGCCGATGGGCAAATTTTCGGACAGCGCCGATTCGCAGGAGAATACAGACACGGCTTCCGGCTTCCTTCCGCAATACATGTGCGCTACGATAGCGCTCGACAAAGCGGCGGGTACGGGCGAACACGCGGGCAAGGACGTGTTTGTATGTATGGGCACGGGCATAAACAATATGAGCGTGGAAGAATACAACCTTATCGTAAGGCTTATGGGTCTCAGTCCCGAGTCCGAAGACGAAAATAAAGTCAATCTCAAATCCATGACGAAAGACTGCGTAAACCAGATTAACAGGTTGCTCTCGTACGGTACGATAGACTTTATCGTTACCGCTTACGAAGCCGACGGCGTGGGTAGAATCAAAGTAACGCCGACGTTGGCACCCTAAAAGAACACGCGGCAACAGTTGCTGACAACGCGCGTCAAGGCGGAAAAAACCGCATTGGCGCGCGTTTTGCGTTTACCGAATAAGAATATAAAAGACACGCGTAAGGGCAAATTTTCCCCGATATGGACGCGTATTTAGTTGATTTTCGACACGCTATATGCTATAATTATGAGACTTGTAGCATTCTCAACGGCGAGAACGCTGACTTTTGCGTTCTGTTTTTTCGGGAAAAATCGCGCTGCAAGGACACATCGGAAGGCAGTCCTCGATGAAAAAAAGGTTTGTCATTTTAATAGTTGCGGCGCTTGCCGCGTGCTTCGCGCTCATTGGCTGCGGAAGCGAAACGGAGTTCCTCGACAGGGAAAGCGCAGTTAAGGTCGTTTTCAAATTGGAAGGCGGAGAGTATCAAAATTCGCCTGCCGATTTGGTGTATTATTATGCGTTTAAAAAGGGTACGACCAATTTGATAAAAGACCCTGCCGCCGAAAAGGAGACGGACAAGTTCAATTCGTCTACGGTTAAACGCGACGATTACTATCTCGACGGGTGGTACCGCACGAGAGTGGAAATAGAGGACGGCACGACCGAAGACGGCAAGCCGAAGTACAAAGTCGAGTACGACAATAAATGGGATTTTAAAACGGACAGGGTTGACGACGACGGCGTACAGCTGTACGCATGTTGGGTAAAACTCATTCACTATACATACGGCGTTTATTACATCAACGAAAACGGCGAAGAAGTCATGCTCGGCAGTAAGCGTTATATAGTCGACGCCGGCGATAAGTTCAACGACAGACTCGATTACGCGAGCAAACGCGAGGGCTGGTCTCCTACGGGATATTTCCAAGACCCCGGGTGCACAATTCCGTGGGACGAGGACTTCGTCCATCCGGGCGGCGATGTAAATACGGAAATCAAGGTGTACGTCGGATACGAAGAAGGCGAGTTTGTCGAAGTGTCCACCGCATCCGAGCTTGTAGCCAACCGCTGGCGCGACATAAAACTTACTAACGACATCGATATGAGCACGCTCACCGAGGACGAGAAAAAGAAGTTTGCCGGCAGTTTCTTCGGTTACGGACGGATATTCGACGGAAACGGATATGCTGTAAAGAACCTGGATATGACGTATTCCGTGGGACGGGACGACTTGCTCGACGGATTTGACATCGACGAATCGGGCAACTTCATACTCGGCATAAGTCTGTTCGGGGTAAGCAGCGGCGCAAAAGTTCGCAACGTCCGGTTTGAAAACGTATCAGTCAACGTCGACTTGGGCGGCGGCGCCGGTTACATACAGCGTGTCATTTTGGCTCCGCTGTTCTTGAAGGCGGAAAACGCGACGCTGACAAACGTCCATTTCGACGGAACGTATACCGTTTCGGACAAAATATCGCAAGACTTTATCGACAATAAATTCGACGTTGTAATCGATTCCGATAAATACGGTTGCTATAAAAACACCGATTCCGTATTCGAAAACGTCGAAGTGATTTTTTCAAAAACGTCCGCATAATCGGACGGGTAACTATAAAAACGCAAGGAGAGGCAAATATGAAAAGCTTAACCAAGAAAATAGGTGCAATCGCACTTGCCGGCTGCATGGCTGTGGGCATGATAGGCTGCGGCGACGAAGGTAAAGGCGATGGAATCGTAAAGTTTTATGATAACGAAGAAAATCCGTTACTCCTTTCGACGACCGAAGTAGACGGTGTTTTCAACCCGTTTTTCTCGTCGTCCGCGACGGATTCCAACGTCGTGGGCATGACTCAGCTCGGCATGATGACGAGCGATGAGGCAGGCAATCTTCACTACGGCGCGGACGCGGATGCGCTCGTGCTCGATTACCAGTCGGTGCTCGATAAGGGTGCAAACGGAGACAATATAGACTACGACAACGATACGCGCACGACTACTTTCTATTTCGTGCTTAAAAACAACGTCAAATTCTCCAACGGTACGCCCGTTACGATGAAAGACGTGTTGTTCAATCTTTACGTGTATCTCGACATGGCGTACACGGGGTCGAGCACAATATATTCGACCGATATAGTAGGACTCGACGAATACCGTACGCAGGCCGATTCCGACACGGAACAAGACGCGTTTATGGATAAGTATAAAAACCGTGCGGAAGCGAGAATAGAGTCTTTGATAAGCGCGTGGGAATCTATCGGTTACAACCGTTACGACCCCAACAAAAAGCCCGACGAAGAGTACGACGTAGATAAAATGGAAGCGAAGCTCGCCGAAATCGCGGCGGGCGGCAATGTCGCTTACAAAAACATCGTAAAAGATTTTCAATCGGTCAAAGAGCTGTTTGCCGAAAACCTCGAAGACGACTGGTCGGCGTCGCTTAACGCGTATTCCGATATGGTATTCAAAGACGAAGCGGGTAAAGAGTATAAGAACTTGTTCACCACCGACGTGGAAGTATTCCTTTATAACGAAGGAAAAATACAGTGGGACAGAAAGAACGGCAGACTTACTTCTTCGTATACTACGCTCGGCAACGAAGCGTCTCTTAAAACATGGACAAAAGAGCAGGCTATAACCAGAGTTTACCTCGAATATATGCCTAACGGCTTGGGCGAAGTCGCGCTTTATTGGGCTACCGCGAACAAACTGTTCGAACAGCTCACAAACGAAGAGCTTGAAGCAGACTCCGAAAATATAGAGAAAAACTACGACAATATTTCGGGTATCAAGTTTGCAAACGGCGGCGCGGAGCGCGGCGGTGCATCGTCCGTAACCGTAAATAATATTACGTACGAGACCCCCACGTACAACGACGACGGTTCGGTACGAACGGGCAACGAAGTTCTTTCCATCAAGATTAACGGTGTGGACCCCAAAGCTAAATGGAACTTCGCGTTTACGGTTGCACCCATGTACTACTACTCTTCGCCCGCGCTTATAGAAAAGTTCGACTATGTAAAGAACTTCGGCGTGCAATGGAATTCCCAGAGCTTCATGACGAAAGTAGTTAAAAATCCCGATAAGATTGGCGTTCCGGTAGGCGCGGGTCCGTATATGGCAGCCAAACAGTCGGGCGGTACGGACGGCGTTACGTCATCCGATTTCAGAACGAGCGGAATTATCTATTACGAACGCAATCCTTACTATGTCAACGTTGCCAATCACAAGCCCAAAATCAAGAAGGTGCGTTTTGTCGTCGTTGCGTCCAACCAGATGACTACCGACCTTTATTCGGGGCGCGTCGACTATTCCGAACCTAACGCGAAACCCGAAACGGAAAACGAGATAAACGCCAAAAACGGCTTCACGTCCAAGAGCGCAAAGACCAACGGTTACGGCTATATCGGCATAAACGCGGGTAAACTTCCGTATCTCAACGTTCGTCGCGCCATTATGTACAGCATCAATACCAAGGATTGTATCGACTATTACAAGAGCACGGCGGACCCTATCTATCGTTCTATGTCCACGGCGAGCCAATACTATCCCAAGGACGCTATCGCGTACTACCCGTACATCGGCGGCAAGATTCCTTCGAACCTCGACGTGGTAGACCCCGCATATAAAAAGTTCGTTAATGACAAGAAAAAGAAAGCGGGCGAGACTTTCACAAAAGCTCAGCAGAAAGAGTTTATAAAACTGCTTATGGAAAATCCTTACAGCCTCGACCCCGAAAGTTACGATAACAACAACAAGTATTCTTTCCAGTTGCGCAACGGCGTGTACGAGAAATCGGGTTCGGCGACGCACTGGGCGCGGTATACGTTTACAATCGCGGGCGAGGTATCCGACCATCCCGCATGGCAGGCGCTCTTCAACGCGAGCAACTTCCTCAACGAATGCGGATTCGAAACGTCGGTAAAAACGGACGCCAACGCGCTTCAAAAACTTGCGAGCGGCGCGCTTTCGGTATGGGCGGCGGCGTGGTCTTCTACAATCGACCCCGACATGTATCAGGTCTACCACAAAGATTCCAAGGCTTCGTCGGTGCAGAATTGGGGTTATCCGTCCATACTGAGAAATGCGGGCGGCCGTTACGATAAAGAGGTCAAGATACTCGACGCCCTTTCCGAATACATCGAAGCGGGACGTCAGTACGAGTCCTCGAACGCTTCGGAAGAAGTTTCGCTTCGCAAGCCGTTCTACGATGCGGCGCTCGACGAGGTAATGCGTCTTGCCGTGGAGCTTCCCACATATCAGCGCAAGGATTTGTTCGCTTTCAACGAAAAGAAAATCGACAAAAATTCTTTGAGCAACCCCACAGCTTACAGAGGCCCGACGAGCGAGCTTTACAACGTTTCGCTCATAGTGAAAAACGATACCGAAATAGCCTAACCGGGGAAAACTATATAGATGTTTAAGTATATCGTAAAACGACTGTTACTGTCAGTCATTATACTTATCGGCGTGTCGTTCATTATTTATGCGCTCGTTCGTATGATGCCGATGAACTACATTGAGATAAAGTACGCCTCGCAACTTTCCCAGGGCACGATTACGCAAAAGCAAATTAATGATTTCATGGATTTGTACGGACTTAACGACAGCGTGCTCGTAGGGTATTTCAACTGGCTCGGCGGACTTTTGACGGGCGACCTCGGCAATTCGTTCAAATACGAGAGACCTGTCGCCACCGTTATCGGCGATTACATGTGGATTTCGTTCGCGATTGCGATTATCGCGACGCTGTTGCAGTTCCTTATCGCGATACCGCTCGGCATTTCGAGCGCGACGCACCAGTATTCGGTGCGCGATTACACCGTTACGGTGCTCACGATGGTAGGGCTGTCGTTCCCGACGTATTTTTTCGCGGCAATAGTCATAAGGGTGTTCAGCGTGGAACTCGGTTGGCTGCCTTCGGGCGGTCTCGTCAATCCCGGCGTGGACTACGAAATGACGTTTGCGGGGCAGATGGCTAAGTTCGGCGATATGGCGTATCATTTGATTTTGCCGATATTGGTAAGCGTAGTGCTTTCCGTCGGCGGCTTGATGCGCTATACGCGAACAAATACGCTCGAAGTGCTCAATGCGGATTACATACGCACGGCGCGCGCAAAAGGACTTTCGGAGCGCACCGTTATCTATAAACACGCGTTCCGCAACACGCTTATACCGCTCGCCACGCTTTTGGCAGGTATAATCCCCGGGCTTTTCGGCGGAATGATGATAACCGAAGAAGTCTTTGCCATCGACGGTATAGGACGTTTGGCATATCGTGCGCTCAGAGAGGGCGATATTCCGTTCGTAATGGGCTACAACATGTTTTTGGCGATACTGACGGTTATAGGCACGCTGTTCTCGGACATCATGTACGCCGTCGTCGACCCCAGAGTAAAATTGACAAAGTAGGGCAAGAGCTATGGATGAAAAGTTGAAAGAACAAATATCCGAAGCGCCCGAGTCTGTCGAACAAGTTTCGGAAATAACGGTAACCGACGTTTCGTCGGCCGCCGTCGCCGTAGCCGACGGCATTGCTGAAGATATGTCGCCCGACGCGGCTTCCGCCGTAATCGGCGAGGAAGAGGAGACTTATAAAGAGATAAGCCCCATGCGGCTTGTGCTCCGCAGGTTTTTCCGTTCCAAACTGTCCGTAGTCGGGCTTGTCATGATAGCGTTTTTGTTTATCTTCTCCTTCCTCGGTCCCGTGTTTTGCGAGTGGGGCGAGGACGAAGTAGACAAGTCGCCGACCGAGTTTTCATACGATTTTACGTACACGTACATCGACGAGAACGGCGAATCCGTAAAAGTTCTCGAAGAATATACGTACATAGGCGATACCAATACTTACGCCGACCCGAGTTCCCGCCATCTTTTGGGTACGGACGACAAGGGATTCGACGTGTTCGTACGATTGATGTACGGCGGGCGCATATCGCTCATGATAGGCTTTATCGTCGTCATACTCGAAACTATAATCGGAATAATTCTCGGCGGACTTGCGGGCTACTTCGGCGGCTGGGTCGACCAATTGATAATGCGCATTGTCGATATATTCAACTGCATACCGACGCTGCCCATATTGTTGATTGCGTCGGCTGTCATAGATTCGTGGAATCTATCGCCGGACCAACAGATTTACGTCTTAATGGTCGTAATTACTTTGTTCAGTTGGAGCGGCGTCGCGCGGCTTGTCCGAGGTCAGATAATTTCGCTGCGAGAGCAGGAGTATATGACGGCGACGGAGGTTATGGGACTACCGACGTGGCGCAAAATATTCAGACACCTTATTCCCAACGTAATGCCTCAACTTATTGTCTCGATGACGCTCGGTCTCGGCAGCGTAATCCTTTACGAATCGACGTTGAGTTATCTCGGTTTGGGCGTTCAGCTTCCCAAAGCCGCGTGGGGCACAATGATAGCTCAGGTAAACGACCCCGTCATATTCCAGTATCACGTCAATTGCTGGTTGCCTGCGGGCATACTTATTGTTATCGCCGTTTTGGGCTTTAACTTTGTCGGCGACGGTCTGCGCGACGCTATGGACCCCAAGGCGAGGAAATAACCGGTCATGAAAGAAAAAAAGGCTTCAAACTACATTTCGATACGGGAGAGCCGCAAGATTATCAAGTACAACATCAAAATGATGCGGTACTACGAAAAGCTGAAACGGCGCAAACTTGCGGAATCGGATTACACCGTCAAAATGCGAGACGAGAATAACATCGTCGAAATAGACGGGCTTAAAACATGCTTTTTTACCGATAACGGAACGGTCATGTCGGTCAACGGCGTTTCTTTCGATATTCCCAAAAACAAGATAATAGGCGTCGTCGGTGAATCGGGTTGCGGTAAGAGCGTAACGTCTCTGTCGATAATGCAGCTTGTTCAAGCTCCGCAAGGTCAAGTCGTCGAAGGGCAAATACGCTTTAATTCCGATGCGGCGGGAGTGTCGGAAGACGGTAAAAAGCTCGGTTACGATATTGCGAAAATGCCTACCAAAGAGATGTACAAAATCCGCGGCAAGGACATTACGATGATATTCCAAGAGCCGATGACAAGCCTTAATCCCGTGTTTACGATAGGCTATCAGCTCGACGAAGTTACGCTTTTGCACGATAAGTCCGCAACCAAGGCTTCCGCAAAGGCGTACAGCATAGAACTCCTCAAAAAAGTCGGTATTTCGATGCCCGAGCACGTGTATAAGAGCTATCCGCACGAGCTTTCCGGCGGTATGCGTCAGCGCGTCATGATAGCTATGGCGATTTCGGGGCACCCTAAACTTATAATCGCCGACGAGCCCACTACGGCGCTCGACGTTACCATACAGGCGCAGATACTCGAACTTTTGCGCGAGTTACAGCGCAGCGAGGGTTGCTCGATAATGCTTATTACCCACGACCTCGGCGTAATCGCCGAGATGGCGGACGAAGTAGTAGTCATGTATGCGGGCAAGGTCATCGAGCACGGCACGGCGGAAGAAATTTTCTTTAATCCCAAGCACCCGTACACAATCGGATTGCAAAAGAGTAAACCGTTGCTTTCTTCGGACGCGAACAAGCCGCTGTATTCCATTCCAGGGCAGGTTCCCAATCCCATCAATCTTCCCGACGCGTGCTACTTTAAAAACCGTTGCGATAAATGTATGGGCAAGTGCCGCGCCAAGTATCCCGATACAATCGAGTTGAGCGACACCCATTCCGTCGCGTGCTACCTGTACGGCGGCGAGACATCCGACAGCGCTGAAACCGCCGAGCACGGTTCGAGCGAAACCCAAGCAAGCGAAAACACCGAAAATGTCCAACAAGGCTGATAAAATGAAAAAAACAAACGCCGCACAACAGAATATAAACGAGTCGACAGTCCAATCCGTCGACGTTCGTAATGCGGAAACGCCGCCGGATACGAGCGCTTCCGACATCGTTTTTTGCATGAACTGCGGCGCGAAAATGCGTGCGGGCGATAAGTTCTGTCTCGAATGCGGAATTGCCGTCGACGCTTTCGATGGCAGGGAAAAATTCTGCATGAACTGCGGCGGCGCGATAGGCGACGGCGATATTTTCTGTCTGAACTGCGGAACGCCCGTCGGTTGCGTCGGCGCGGAAAACGATGACGAAAAACCGCAGGCGGAAGCGTCTGCCGCGGCAATGTCCGACGGTTACGACGGTCCTATACTTAAAGTAGAGCACCTCAAAAAATATTTCCCCATCAAGACCAACTTTTTCGGCAAGCCCGTCAAATTTTTGCGCGCCGTCGACGACATCAATTTTACGCTCGACAAGGGCAAGACAATCGGCGTAGTCGGCGAATCGGGCTGCGGCAAGACAACGCTCGGACGTACCATACTCAAACTTCACGAATCGAGCGGCGGAAAAATATATTTCGAGGGCGACGACATAACCGACCTCAAACGCGGTCAAATGAAAAAGTACCGCACCGATATCCAATTGATTTTCCAAGACCCGTATTCCAGTCTTCCTCCGCGCATGACCGTGGGAAGCATAATAGCGGAGCCTGTGCGCGTGCACGGTATCGTGCCCAAGAGCGAGGTTCACTCCTACGTATTGGATATTATGAAAAAATGCGGACTTAAACCGCAGCATTACGACCGCTATCCGCACGAGTTTTCGGGCGGTCAGCGTCAACGCATATGTATAGCCCGCGCGCTCGCGGTCAAGCCGAAACTTGTAATCTGCGACGAGCCGGTCAGCGCGCTCGACGTTTCCATACAGGCGCAGATAATAAATCTTTTAAAAGAACTTCAACAGACGATAGGATTGACGTACGTGTTCATATCGCACGACCTGTCGGTAGTCAAATACATAACCGATAAAATACTCGTCATGTATCTCGGCAACGCCATGGAAATGAGCGAAACCGACGAATTGTTCGACAACCCGTTGCACCCGTATACGCAAGCGCTGTTCTCGGCGGTGCCCGAACCCGACCCCACGGCAAAAATGAACCGTATTGTGCTTGAAGGCGATATTCCGTCGCCCGCCAATCCTCCGTCGGGCTGTAAGTTCCATACGCGCTGCGCCAAGTGCATGAAGGTGTGTAAGTTCAAGATTCCCGAATACACGGAAGTCAAGCCCGACCACTTTGTCGCCTGCCATTTGTATAACGAAGAGATTATGTCTCATCTCGACGAGTACGACGCAGAATACGACCGTATGGAAGAACAGCGGCTTGCCGAAGAGCGAGAGCTTGCGGCGAAAAAGCTGAAACATAAAGACGCGGCGCCGTCTGCGGACGGAGAAAGCGCGCCCGCGACGACGGAACCCGTCGAACAGGATAACGCGCAGAACGCCGCAGAAGCGTCAATCTCCGAAAACGTCTGCGCCGATGCGCAGCCCGAGCGGGAAGCGCCGAGTTCCGAAGTTTTGTCGGAAAGCGAAAACTCCGTCAGCGAAAATGATTCGGAAGAATCGAAAACGTCGGAAAAGGCGCAAGCGACGGAGAAATCCGAAATTTCCGATAGGAACGATGCGACGGAATCGGACGACGCCCACGACGCCCACGACGATAATGTAGACGACGGCGGCGACAACGGCGTAACCGTGCAAGAGCCGTCGGACGGCGACGGGGAAAGCGTCGTTTCGGACGGCGACGGGGAATCCGCAAAATCGGGTAAAGCGGGTAAATCCGCAAAAGCGCCAAAGTCGCGCGGCGCGAAGTCGGCTAAGTCGAAGTTCGTCGACGACGGGCGCACGCTGTTCAGTATGCAAGGACTTGAAAAGCAGTCCAAAAAACCTGCCGTGGAGCTGACGGGGAAGGAGCGGCGCGCGATGATACGCGCGGCGTTCGCAAAATATTTCCCTGTGCTTATCGGCGCTGTCGGATGCTTTTCATTGGCGGCGTTGCTGCTGTATTTTTGGTTTCATTAAGGAGTTGCTATGCGTAACAATTTAACTGTTAAAAGAAAATCGATTTGGGCGGTCGTTATCGTTATTATGATGACGATTTGCTTTATTACGGGCTATCTCGCGTATTTCGACGCGCCGTCCGTCAATAAGGCGGACAAAGACCCTATCATCGTTTCCTCGCAAGAGCTTATGTTGTTTAATTCGGACAGACAGCTCACGCAGGAACAAGCTGCGTCGCGCATTAAAGCCGAATACCTCAAAGAGGCGGGCGGCTACCGCGCCGGCGACATAGTTCCGATGATAATCGAGTTGGAAGGCGATTCGATAATCGACGCGTATCTCGGCGACGAGACCGCGTCGTCCTCTATGACTGTAAGCGAGTATGCCGCAAGCCGCGACGGCGACGCGATAGCGTACGGGCTGAACGTCAAGCAGAACAAGCTGATAGATAAGCTGAGCGAGTCGGGGCTTGTTAAATCCGTAGGGTACAGATACTCGACGGTAATTAACGCAGTATCCGTCGAGGCGGCTTACGGCAATATCGAAAAAATAGAAAAGACGAGCGGGGTTCGCTCCGTCATACTTGCCGATACGTATAATCTTCCGCAGAGCGTAGACAGCACGTCGGCGGACGGTATAAACACCGTAGTCAACGACGTCGACGTATACGAGTCGACGGGCATATTCAATTCGAGCAGCGTCAGTTCGCTCGGAATTACGGGCAAGGGGACTGCGGTCGCCGTTCTCGACTCGGGCTTCGACTGCTCGCACGAGGTGTTTTCGCATCTGCCCGAAGGCGAACTTTGGATAACGCAGGACGACGTGAGCAAAGCCGTTGCCAATCCCGAGCTTATTGCCGCGCAGACCACGCAGGGACTCAAAATGACCGACGTGTGGTACAGCGAAAAAATCCCGTATGCGTACGATTACGGCGACAGCGATTTCGACGTGTTCCCGTACGACTCCGCACACGGCACTCACGTTGCGGGCATAATCGGCGGACAGTCCGACACTATAACGGGCGTTGCCGTCGATACGCAGCTCGTGCTCATGAAAGTCTTTCCCGATTATAACGAAGGCGCGCCCGACGAGGCGATACTCGCCGCGCTCGAAGATTCCGTGCTTCTCGGCGTGGACTGCATAAACATGTCGCTCGGCACTTCGTGCGGATTCGCGCGCGAAGAAGACGGCAACAAAATGAACGATATTTGCGATAGTATAACTGCGGCAGGCATAAGCCTTATAGTGGCCGCGAGCAACAGTTACAGCAGTTCGTTCGGCGGCGAGCAGGGCAATACCAACTTTGTACAGAACCCCGATTCGGCTACCGTAGGTTCTCCCTCTACATACGGCGCGGCTATGTCTGTTGCGTCGATTAGCGGCGTTAAGAGCAGTTATCTTTACGCCAACAATTCGGACGTCGTGTTCTTTAAAGAGTCCAGCTCGATAACGGGCAAGAGCAACCACTTTGTAAATGAGCTGTTCGCATCGCAAGGTCTTGACGACGACGTCGTAAAAGAATTCGAATACGTAACGATACCCGGCTACGGCAGTTCCTTCAATTATATAGGTTTGGATGTAAAGGGCAAAATAGCGCTTGTGCGCCGCGGCGAAACGTCGTTCGAGGATAAAGCGCTTCGCGCCAAAAACGCCGGCGCCGCCGCGTGTATCATATACAATAATATAGAGGGCACCATCAGTATGTCGATGGGCAAGAGCGACCATATTCCCACCGTTTCGCTTACGAGAGAAATGGGCGAGAAGCTCGCGTCGCGCCCGAGCGGCACGATAGCGGTAAGCAAGAAGTACGTCGCAGGCCCGTTTATGTCCGACTTTTCGAGCTGGGGACCTCTTCCCGACCTTCAACTCAAACCCGAAATAACCGCGCACGGCGGCGAGATACTTTCGTCGATTCCCGGCGGCGGCTACGACCACCAGAGCGGCACATCCATGGCCTCGCCCAACCTTTGCGGAGTCGCCGTTCTCGTGCGTCAATTCTTAAAGGAAAAGTTCCCCGACTACAAGCAACCGCAGATTGTCGTACTCGCCAATCAAATGCTTATGTCCACGGCGACGATAGTTCTCGACGAATACGGTAATCCGTATTCTCCGCGCAAACAGGGCGCAGGTTTGGCAAGTCTCAAAAACGTCGTCAATACGAAAGCGTATCTTTCGGTAGACGGCAAGGACAAAACCAAAATAGAATTGTTCGACGACCCTAAAAAGACGGGCAAGTACAATATTAACTTCAACGTCGTCAATATATCCGAAAGCGACGTCGTATACGATATTTCCTTAGTCGGCATGACGGAAAGCGTTTCTTCGTCCGATAAAGAACATGTAGCCGAAAAAGGCGATATTCTCGGCGGCGGATTTTCGGCGCGCATTGACGGCAAAGGCACGCTCAAAGGCAACAAGCTCACCGTAAAAGCGGGCGAGACAGTCAAAGTGTCGCTCGATTACAGACTGACGGCGGCAGACAAAAAACTTATAGACTCGCAGTTCCCCAACGGCATGTATGTCGAAGGCTTTGTCAAGCTCGCATCTGCCGACGGCGGAATAGACCTCAACGCGCCGTTCCTCGCGTTTTACGGCGACTGGACGCGCGCGCCCATATTCGATAAAACGTATTACGACGTCGAGTCGGAGGCTCACGACGATTCAATCGACCCCGATGATAAGATAAAAGCCGACTACTACGCGACCACTCCGTACGGCTCCTATTTCCACAACTACGTTATTCCCCTCGGCACGTATCTTTACGACGTACCGTACGGCTACGACGCAATACCCGCGACGAAAGAGCATATCTCGGTCGGCGACCAACTCTCGTCAATCGACGGCTTTTATGCGGTGTACGCAGGACTTTTGCGCAACTGCAAGACTATGGAGTACACGATAACCGACAAGCTGACTGGCGATGTGATAAAGCAATACACCGACCATAACGTGCTTAAATCGTTCTCCAACGGCGGTTCTCCGTTGCCGTCTTTCGAGCGTCTCGATTGGAAGAGCGCCGACTTGAACATGATGAATAACCGTGTGTACGAGTTCAAAATGGTCGGCAAACTCGATTACGAGAATAACGACGGCGGTTATAAGACCAATCTTAATAATACGTTCAAATTCGATTTTACGTTCGACAACGAAGCGCCAGTAATCAAAAGCGCCGCGTACGAAAAAGAATACGACAGAACGGCAAAGAAATATCGCTACTATATTACGCTGACAGTGTACGACAACCATTACGTTCAGTCTATAACGCCTATTATATTTACCAAGGACAAAGGCGCGGAGTACACACAGCTTACGGACGACCCTATTCCCGTTTACAGCGAAAAGGGCAAGGATAATAGAGTTCGCTTCGAGATAACCGATATGCTGGCGGACACGGTATACAACGCGATGCTCACCAATGCGCTTTGCTTTACCATCGATGACTATGCGCTTAACACCAACCTTTTCTTCTGTCAGTTGCCCGGCACGCGCGGCGAATTGAAGTTTACAAAGAACGGCGAACCCGACGGCTCGCAGCTTACGATACTATCGGTGTACGAGGACGAGATAATCGACCTTACGCAGTATCTTTCCACGACGGACGCTGCCGTTGACGAGGATAAAGACTATCTTAAATATCTCGGTTGGGATTCGTCTAACACGGCAATCGCCGAAGTAAAAGACGGACAGCTTCGCGGCGTTTCGCAAGGGCGCGCCACCGTAACGGTTACGGAAGATTTGTACGGCAGAAAGGCGTCGCTTATCGTGAACGTCCGCCCTCGTTCCGCCTCGGCAAACGATGACGGAAAGGCTGCGGCGCTCGGCGCGTCGGAAGCTAAAAACAGCGGCGTTCAACCCGCGTCTTCCAACGACGTCGATGACGTAAATCAAGCCGAAATCAAGACGGTGCGTTTTTCGTATTTCGACACCTTGTATGCGCATGCGCGCGCGGGTCAAGCGTCCATGATAGGAGATACCGGCTCGCGGCGTTTCGTGTCCGCGCTCGGCGGAAGACTTGCAATGTATCCCGGCGAAAAAATAAAACTCTTTTATGAAATTCAGCCGTGGTATGTCGCGGATAAGTACGCCGCAACGTACGAATCGTCCGACCCCAATATAGCGACGGTAGACCAAGACGGAACAATCCGTGCGCTCAAAAAAGGTTCGGTCAATATCACTCTCAGTCTGAGCGGGTCCAACCTTATTGCCAAGCTCCCGATAACGGTCAACAGCGAGTTCGTAATCGACCAAGCGAGAACGCTTGTGGCGTATAAAGGCTTGGGCGGAGACGTGGTTATTCCCGACGACGAGGGTATAATGTATATCGGGCCGTATGCTTTCAGCTTGTACGAGACCGATGAAGATGTAAAAGTCGACGAGGAAGACTACGATAAAAATAAAATTCCCCAAACCAATAAGACTATAAAGAGTGTAACAATACCCGACGGCGTTGAAGAAATACAAAAGTATGCTTTCCACGGCTGTACCGAACTTGAAAGCGTGGAAATAAAAGGGCATGTCAAGTATATACGCGATTACGCGTTTTACGGCGACGTCAAGTTGCAAACAATCAATCTCGAAGGCGTGTACGGCA
>CATLGX010000013.1 GCA_949948785.1 uncultured Christensenella sp.
GCACAATATCCGCGCCGTACGATATTTTTTCCACCGCCGCGCTTGCCGCTACCCCGAACGGTATGCCGCCGAATACACCTGCCACCGCCGCAAGTTTGGTTTTGCCTACAAAATACGCCGTTGCACCGCACAAAAGACCGCCGCAGACCGATACCGTCGCCGCGTTCGATACCGGCGAAAGCAAGAGTCTTATCGCCACGTATACCGCGAACACCGCGCATGCCGATACCGCGGCGTGGGCGCCCTCGCGCGTTTTTGCCGACAGAGCGAAAAACAGCACGGAGAGCAAGAGCGGCGCGACAAACCCCGATACGCTTACTCTTATCCCGAACGCCGAAAACGATGGCACGAACGCGCTCGCCACAAGCGCGCCTACTATCAAAAACGCAAACGGATAAGCCACGCCGAAACTTTTGAACACGCGTTGGGCTATGCCGAAAAACAACAGCACGACGACACAACCCAAAATAACAAGTCCTATTATCATACCAACGATTATGTGCAGAGTTACCGTATTTTATAACAAAAGCCCCGCGCGGAATATCCGCAACGGAGCTTCATGTGAGTTTAAATTTTTCCTGTCCAGCCGCGGTATCTTGTGGACCCGTCGGGCTTGCGGTCGGTCATATACGATACGAAATCGAAATCGTTCCACTTCTTGCCGTCGAGATTATAAATCTTTACGCGCCTTATATATATCGCGGGGTCGGGCGGACACCACACTACGCCCGTCGTTACCTTGGCTTTATCAGTCGGTACGGCGGTCGCCGCTATTTTTTTAAGATTCTTTACGGTGTCGTCATTGAGCGCGTACCCGACCATGGTCGGTTTAAGCTCGCGCACTGTATATGTCGTTCCGTCCGCCGTATTGTTTATTACGCTGACGTCGTTGGAGGGCTGCTCCTTATACGACATCTGGAATTCCGTACTCGTGTCGTTGTACAAGTATGCGAGCACGCCTATATCGTCTAATCTTTCGACATTGGTACCCTTTGCGTCCGCATTGAGGTCGTAGCCGAATTTATTGCATACGTTGTCGAACCACTTGTTTGAAATCGCGTTGAAATCGCGGCAATACCGCTCGTTTTGAGCATGATGCTTTGTATTGTCGTAACTGCTCGAACCGCCTTCCCACACGTTGGGTTGTTTCTCGTACCCGCCGAACCTAACCCATCCGTCCGTATCGCGCGACGGGTCGCCCGCGTCGAACAATACCGTATTATCGAAATATCCGTTTTTGGCAAGGAATATGAAATTGGTCGCCGCAATATCGTACTCGTCTTCTTCTATTACGTATTCGAGCACCATTTCGTTGGAAAGCTCGAAGCGCGCAACGACATGGCCGTACCCTCTGTAAGGATTGACCGCAAACATTATGACGGGCACTATAACGGCGACGGCTATCAAAAGCACGGCAAGAGCTATCGCCGTACCGACTATAATAGCGGTACGCTTAGAACGTTTTTGCGAGACAACCATCGCCTGTTCTTCCGCCGTCGTTCCGTCGCCTGCCGTAAACGTTGTCTTTCGATTTTGCTTTTGTTGCTCCGCCATGCGCATTTTCTTGCGCTCTTTGGCTGTGAGCGAGTATGTGCGTTTATCTTTCAAGATTATTTACCTATTTCCCGAATTTCTGCGCCGCTCCTCGCGCTCCCTGCGTATTCTGTCCAAACGGCTTTCGCCATCCGCTCCGTCGCGCTGAATCGTGCGCGGACGCTCGTTTCGGGGCTTTTCCGATTGTATGTCGTTTTCTTTGTTCGCGTCGGCGTTACGCGTGAGCGGTTTGAATTCCGAATCCGTTTCGGGAACATCGAAACTGCGAATAAACGCTTCGAAGTCTGCGTCGCTCATTACCGCGACCGATTCCTCCTTGCGTTCCGAACCGAAATCTCCGTCGAAAGTATCGCTATCGCACGTTACGAAATCATTAGGACCGCTCTTGCTCATATCGCGTATATAATCGCGGTTCTTAGCCGTCTGCGGCGCGGCCGCGCCCGAGAACATACTGTCTATCTTTCGCGTCATAACGTCCGATTCTTCGACCTCGCGCGTCGTAAGGGGCTTGACCGTTTCTTTAAACGCAAAATTTTCCGATTGCGACGGCTCGAACGAGTTTTGCGGCTTTTCGATATTGACTTTTTCTATGTTTTCGCTCGGACGCGCCGTCGTCTTGATTGAGGGCGTAATAGGCACTTCGGGAACGACGGGCGCAACCTGCGGTTCGCTTTCGAGGTCGATTATGGCGGCGTTCAAATCCGACTTGTCTTCCTCGCCCAATGCGTCGATTGGCGGAAGCGGCGCGCTCACAGGCTCGCAAACGACGGGCTGCGGTGCGCTTTGAACAACGGGCACGATTTGCGGCTGTTGCTGCGCCTGCGCATTATTTACCATAGCAGCTTGCGGCGGCATTTGCTGTTGCATTTGCATCTGCTGAATTTGCGGCATACCCTGAGCTTGCGGCGGAGGGCTTATCGGCTGAACTACTGTTTTGTATACCGTTTTATCGCCTTGCAGGTTTCGTTTATAATATACCGTCTTGCACATGTTTATATACGGCAAAATGAATATAAATCCGAGTCCGAACGACAAAATGCCGAGCGTCCACCAGCCGAACAACGACATCATGAGCGAGAAATACGAACCGACCTTACCGCCCATAACTTTGCTCGACGCGGAAATAGCAGTCGACGCTTTCATTTTGGGATTTGCTACCAATAAATAGCTCGCCATTGACGTTCGCATAAGATAAATTACGCCCGGCACGATTAAGCACAGCAATAACAAAAAACCTATCAACACTCTTTTTGCGCTCAGCTTCAACACTTTCATTAGCCCGTTGCGCGCGAGAGTATCGCCCAGCCGACGCACGTTATAAGGTTTGCATTTATAAGACGCCAAATAGTAATCGACGGTGGCGTGGCACAAAATACCTATACCGACCAACGTCGCCAAGAGCATAATACAACCGTAGCAAATAAACACCACGGACGCGACAATATGCAACGACCCGATACTGACGCACGCCAGCACAATCATGACAATCATTATGCTGAGCACCGCGTATTCCACAGTGTACAGCAAAACAGCCTGATGCATATTGAGAGCGAGCTTTGCGCGCGCTTCCGCTTTTATGTCTTTTATACCCATTAGATATATAGTTTACCGCAAACCGCGAATTTTGTCAATACAAAAACCGCGTTTATAATATTTTTTTAATATTGAGAATCTATTTTGTCCAACAGCGCCGCATAACCGCTTTCCATGAAAAAACGCTTGCCGTTAAGATATTCGACAGCGCCGCAAAGCCCGCCGAAAACAAGCTCGACAGCCGTCAGCATTTGACTTCCGCCCGAATACTCCTTTTTCGCGCCGCCGTACTTTGGGTCGCCCACTATCGGACTGCCTATAAACGCGAGATGCGCGCGAATCTGATGCGTTCTGCCGGTATGCGGCTTTACCCGAAGCAGTGCGACGTCGCCCGTTCTCTTTACCGTTTCGTATTCTGTAACCATTGTCTTGAATCCGCTCTTTTGCTTCGTCGACACGGCGGCGACGCCGTCCGACACCGCGGTATATGCGGTCAGCGTACCGCTCGTGTTTTCGGGCGGCGGGCACACTATCGCTTCGTATATTTTTTCGGTACGGCGTTCTTTAAAAGCACGGGTAAGTTCGCGTTCCGCCTCCGCCGTCTTGGCATAAACAATAAGTCCGGACGTATTTGTATCCAGCCTGTGCACGGCGTACAACGGCATGCCCGCAAGTTGCGGAACGGCGTCGAACGCCACGCGCTTGGGCTTGTCGAAAACGACGACGTTACCGTCTTCGTAAACAACCGTCGGCATCGGCGCGTCATACACCGAATCGGGCAAATAAATTTTGACCGAAGTTCCCGCTCCGAGCCGAACGTTGGAACGGAGCTTAACGCCGTCCGCGCGCACTTCGCCGCTTTTTATCAGTAGGTCGGCTTTGGCGCGAGACAGACCGGGCGCGGCTTTCAGCACCGCGGACACCGCCGACATATCGCTGTCTAAAATTACTGCCGATTTTTTTCCCATGATTATTTTCTCTCTTTGCGGGCGGCGGAATCGTGCGCACCGCCCTTACGTTTTTTCACCCTGTATATTTTATGCGCGACAGCGGCGGCAACCGCCGCAAATACGACGCTCGACCAAATAACGACGAACAGTTTCATGTCGATTTGCGCGAGCCGCGCCGACTGATAGAATATAAGCGACGCGGCATACGCCGTAACAGTATGCGCCGCCGCCGATACCGCGGCGTATCTCCATCCCGTCTCTTTTGCGAGCGCGGCTATCGTTGCAACGCACGGCACGTACAAGCACGAGAATATCAAAAACGACGCGGCGGCAATTGCCGAACCGAACACTTCTCCCGCGCCGCCGAGCGACGAGATTACCGAAATCAATGTTTCTTTCGCCGCTACTCCCGATATAAGCGCCGTAACCGCGCGCCAATCTCCGAAGCCGAGCGGCTTAAATATCGGAGCAAGCGCGCCCGCAAAAGTGCTCATTATACTGCTCCCGCTTCCGCCTGTAAAACCGTACCGCACTGAAAAATTTGAAAGCAGCCACATTGCCGCGCCCACGCCGAGCACGACAGACCCGACGCGCACGGCAAAAGAACAAACATTCGCGAAAACGGCTTTAAACGTGCGTTTAAGCGACGGAACACGGTACGGCGGCATCTCCATGAGCAACGCGTCCTCGCCCTCGGACGCACGAAACAAACGCATGATTTTGAGCGCGCCGAGCGCCGCTACGAATCCGAGCGCATACAGCGCGGCAACCGTTATCGCAGGCAAGCCGAAGTATGCGGTAATGGCGGTAAATACGCCGAGCCTTGCACTGCACGGCACAAACGGCGTAACAACCGCAGTGCGGCAACGGGCAGTCTTTTGCGCTATGCCGCGCGTGGAAAGTACTGCCGTCGCGGAACAGCCGAGTCCGAGTATCAGCGAAAAAGCCGCTCTGCCGCTCAGCCCGAATTTTTTGAAAAAACCGTCCGAAACAAACGCTACCCTGCTCATATACCCGCTGTCTTGCAACAGCATCGTCAACATAAACAACAACGTTACCTGCGGCAGAAATGCGAGCACGGCGCCCGCGCCGCCTATAACGCCGTCTCCCAAAAATCCGCACAGCCACTCGGGCATGTCCGCGTTTTTGACCGGTTCGGCGGCAAGCGAGACAAGTCGACCGAGCAGGCTCGAAAGAGGTTTTGCCGTCTCGAATGTAACGAAAAACACCGCTGTCATTATCAAAAAAAATATTGGAAGCGCCGCTTTACCCAGCACAATTTTATCTATTTTGTCGGTCAGCGCATACCGCCGTCTACACGAAACGACACCATCGAGCGTTTTATCTATGTACGAATACCGCAACGCAGACGGTCTGTCTCTGTCGCAACCGCGACAGCCGTAACAGCCGCGTTGCGAGCTTTCCGACTGCAAAATATCCGCTATAAACGCGTCGCGCTCTTCGAGCTTTAACGCGGCGAACTCGGGAGAAATATTCTTCTCCGCCGCGCGTCGCGCGACCGCATCCGCCGCGACTTCGTTCAAATACGGCAGACTCGGCGCATTCGCTTTGCTTATTGCTTCGAGCACCGATTCTTTCGGGTTTTTCGCGCGTTCGGATGTGCCGACTACGGGAATTTTCAATCTCGTCGACAGCAGTTCGAGGTCGACTTTACCCCGCGCCTCGTCAAGCATATTGACTATCAACACGGCTTTTTTGCGCGCTTCGAGGACTTGGGTCAAAAGATACAGGTTTCGCCTCAAATTATTTACTTCCGCGACAAACAGCACAACGTCGTAACCGCCGAACAATACGCCGTCGCGGGTAATACGCTCTTCTTTCGAGCGTGCGGTCAACGAGTAACACCCCGGCAAATCGGCGAGAATTACGTCGGTACCCGTTATACGCTTTTCAATAACGTCGACGGTTACGCCGTGCCAATTTCCGACGGGCGCGGAAGAGCGGGTCAATCTGTTAAACAGCGTCGTCTTTCCGACGTTGGGATTTCCGCAAAGCGCAACCCTCATCGCTCTCTCACCGTTATCTCTCGCGCGAGCGCGTTTCTCGTTACTGCCGAAAAGTCGCCGTAATCGATAAGCGCCGCTCCGCCGCGGCGTGATTTTATATAAAAATCCGCTCCGATAAGACCCATATCCACAAGTCTGCGGTGGGTGTCGTCGTCGCAACCGACCGAGACAATTACCCCGCGTTTTAACGAATAATCGGATAAATTCATAACTCCGCCTTACAAGCCGCTTTCGGCCCGACCGAAGCGGCGTTTTACTTAAACTCGTTTATAAACTCGATAAAAGTCGTAACGTCGCGGAACTGTCGATATACTGACGCGAAACGAATGTACGCAACCTGGTCCAGTCCTTTGAGCCGTTCCATGACCATTTCGCCTATCGCCTGCGACGTAACTTCTTGTTCGAGCGAGTTGTATATCTGCTTTTCGACAGATGCGCACAATACGTCGATATCCCTTATGGCTACGGGGCGTTTTTCGCAAGCCTTGATTACGCCGTTTTTGATTTTGAGCGGGTCGAACGGCTGACGCGTTCCGTCCGCTTTTACCACGAGTACGGGCGTGGATTCAATCACTTCGTAAGTAGTAAAGCGTTTGCCGCACTGCAAGCACTCGCGACGGCGGCGTATGCTGTTTCCGTCGTCTGTCGAGCGCGAATCCACGACCTTGCTTTCCGCGTTGCCGCAATAGATACATTTCATGGTATGTTTGTCCTTAAAAGTTTATGATTTGTCAAACGCGAACTTATGCTGTCAAAGCGCCCGTTTGAAATTTAATTTATTATAACACAAATAATCCGAATTGTCTATCGTTTGCGCAAATTAGGTAAACATCATGAAAAACGGCGCGAAGCATCTCCGCGCCGTCGTATGCCGAGTACAATCAGCAATCGCGCACAGTCTCCCATCTGTGCGAACAATCGAACAGCATACATTTTTCGCACTTACCGTCGCAATCGCGTTCGTTGCGTTTTTTCGGTGCGGGCGGCGGCGACGGAGGTTCGGGCAAACACTTGGAAGAGCTTGCCGGTACGCATTTGGGCGCGCCCGTAGTCAAATCTATTATTTCGACGAGGATAACATCTTCGCCTATTTTCTGCACGCACGACCACGGCACGAACAAATCCTGAGATTTTCCGAACATGCCTCGCTTGCCGTAAGGCAGTATTACTCCGCTTACTTTGCCGCTTTCGATACCGAAAACTATGTCGGTTACGTGACCGAGCCGTCTGCCGTCGCTGCCGTTGATTACCTCGCGACGGCGAATGTCGCAAAATGTTATCTCCGCTTCCATAACCGATATATATGAACAGTCGCGCAATAGTGTTACGGTTTTTTCGCATGAAAAAAAACTAACGCCGAGTTTTCGACATAAATTTTACGCCGTGTACGGTTACGCGCGCACGCAAAGCGAATACCGAACCGCTTTAACAGCCAAACTTATTTTATCAAGCCGACAAGGCACAAAAGAGGATTTTATGAACAACCGAGTGGAAATCTGCGGACTTGATACGTCCACCCTGCCCAAACTAAAACACGAAGAAATGATGGAGTTGATAGTTAAAGCTCAAAACGGCGACGAGGACGCGCGCGAAAAATTCATTATGGCAAATCTAAGGCTCGTTCTTTCCGTTACGCAACGGTTCGCCGCAAAAAAACAAAGCGCGGACGATATTTTTCAAGTCGGCTGTATCGGGCTTATAAAGGCAATGGAAAATTTCAACGTCGCATACAATCTCCGATTTTCCACTTATGCCGTACCTATGATTATCGGCGAAATACGCAGGTTTTTGCGCGATTGCTCGCCCCTGCGCGTTTCGCGTTCAGTACGCGATACCGCGTACCACGCGCTTCAAGCAAGACAGCAAATCGAATACGAAACAGGCGATGCGGCAACGCTCGAAGACATAGCCGCGGCGCTGAACCTCCCCGTATCCGACGTAGTTTATGCGCTCGACGGGATTTCCGACCCCGTATCGCTGTATGAGCCTATCTACCACGACGGAGACGACACCGTTCTCGTAATGGACCAGATAGAAGGCAGTGCGGACGAGAACGCGCTTAGCCGCATCGACATCGACGATGCGGTAGCCGCGCTCGGCGAACGGGAACGCAAGATTTTAATGATGCGTTTTTACGAAGGCAAAACGCAAATGGAAGTGTCCAAAGAAATAGGCATTTCGCAAGCGCAAGTCAGCCGCCTCGAAAAAACCGCCATAAAAATAATACACAATAAAGTAGTTTAAAAACTTATATTCGGCGTCTACGCCTGCAACGCTTTGCTTATATCTTTTTTGAGGCGGAAAATTATCTTCTTTTCGAGCCTGGAAATATACGATTGGGAAATGCCGAGTATATCGGCTACTTCCTTTTGCGTTTTTTCGTTGTCTCCGCCGAGCCCGAAACGCATTTGCATAATTACGCGTTCTCTGCCGGGGAGTCTTTCGAGAGCTTCGGCAAGCAGTCGATGTTCTGCTTCGTTTTCAAGCTCCTTGCCTATCGCGTCGGGGTCGGTGCCGAGAATATCCGCCATTACAAGCTCGTTGCCCTCGTAATCGACGTTGAGCGGCTCGTCGAGCGACACTTCGGCGCGAAGTCTCACTACGCGCCGCAAATGCATCAGTATTTCGTTTTCAATACAGCGCGAAGCATATGTCGCGAGCTTGATGTTTTTTTCGGGGTCGAAAGAATTGACCGCTTTAATAAGTCCGACGGTGCCGATGGAAATCAGGTCTTCCACATCGACGTCGGTATTGTCGAACTTGCGCGCTATATACACTACAAGCCTGAGATTATGCTCTATCAGAAGCGTCTTGACTTTGGGGTCGGTTTTCAGCTTTGCGAGCGCCGCCGCTTCTTCCTGCGGCTCCAAAGGATGAGGAAGCCCGTCGCCCGTCGTTATGTATGCAAGTTCGTCGCCGTTGTCTTCCGCGACCAAAGTTTTAAACGCATTGCGCAATTTTTCAAGCCACTTTATAATTTTCATACGCCCTCCGCCATAATTGCAGGATTTAACAGCATTTCGTGCGCAATCGAAAATCGACCGCCGACAAGCCCCCCCATTGCCTCTATTTTATGAGGCTCGTCCGCGGAATAGACCGTTATGCGCGCCGGGCCCACCATGCGCGCCTGAGATACGCCGGCAGGCGTTTTTACGGTCAGAAGCCTGAACTTATCGATGTTTTTCAAGAATTCAAACGCCGACGCGCCGTCGAGCTTTTTGCTGAACCGTTCGCAATCCGTTATAATCACGGGAAGCCCCGTAACGTCGTCGAAAACACAGTTGCCCGTATCGAGATACGCCTCGAAGTGCATGCTTTTGCCAAACACTTCCACATCCGCGCCCAGTTCGTACGGCGCGCGCGCACGCGCCGTTTTAAGCCGCTTGATTACGTACCGCGCCGCCAAAAACACCGTCGCGCCCGTCGCAAGCGTCATAAACAGCGGATACCGCCGCGAAAAAGCCGCAGCCTTCGCCGCGTCCGAATATATAATCAGACCGAGCGCATAACATGCCCCGCCGTAAGCGAACGTACTGCCGAAAAAAAGCAGACTCGAAGTAACGGGACGTTTCGTTTTGAAGAACATTATAAAACACAGCGCCGCGCCGAGCGATATTTTGACGACAAACTGCAATACCGTGCCCAATCGCATATAAGGATAGAACACGGCGACCGCCGTACCCGCCGCAGACGCCGCAATGAGGCGCAAAACATCTACGCGTTTATGGCACAGCCCTGCCGCCGTCGCACCGGCAAGAAAAGTCAAAAGAAAATTGTCCGCAATAACAAACTCAATGTACATGCACGAATAATATCATGCCGCGCTTGTCATAGCCTCACTGTTTATGTCGACTAAACACTGTTTTTGAGCATAAAAAACGGCGGCACATCAAGTACCGCCGCACATATGTATAGATTCTATTTATTATTAAGCCGTCTCAGCCAGCTTCCTTCGATATCGTCGTCGAGACTGACGTATCCTTTGCGCCGTTGCGGAGCTTGCGGCTGCGGCTGTTGCGGAGGTTGAGCGAAGAACGACTGCTGAACGGGCTGTTGCTGTTGCGGCGCGATTGATTGCATAGGCTCCGCGCGGTTTTCGCGCTGTTCGGATTCCTGACCGAGCCGTACCGCCGTCGCGGCATCCGCCGCAGTCTTGTTGAAACCGGTTGCGATTACAGTAATCTGTATCTCGTCTTCGAGCGCGGGAACAATGCCCATACCGAATATTATGTTCGCATCGGGCGAGCAAATATCGCGCACGAGGTCGACGGCGCGATTTACTTCGTCCATGCGTATATCCTTGCCTTCGACGTTTACGATAACGCGCGTAGCGCCGGCTATCGACACGTTGAGTATCGCGTTGTTCACCGCTCGCGTAACGGCTTCGATAGCGCGCTTCTCGCCGCTCGCTCTGCCTATGCCCATAAACGAATCGCCGCCGTTTTCGAGAACGGTGCGGATGTCGGCAAAATCGACGTTAATCCTGCCCGGATTCATTATAAGGTCGGTAATAGCCTGAACGCCTTGGCGCAATACGTCGTCGGCGTACTTGAACGCGTCCTGTGTAGTGTAATCCTTTGCTACCGCGACAAGCTGTTCGTTGGGTATTATTATAAGCGAATCTACATATTTTCTTAGATTCATTATGCCGATTTCGGCGTTGCGCATGCGCTTTTCGCCCTCGAACTTAAACGGAGTGGTAACGAAAGCAAGCGTCAGTTTGCCCAATTCGTGCGCGATTTGCGCGATTACGGGCGCGGCGCCCGTACCCGTTCCGCCGCCCATGCCCGCGGTAATAAACACGAGGTCTTTTTCTTTTATCAAGTTGGCAAGAATATCGCGGCTTTCCTCCGCGGCTTTTTGCCCTACTTCGAAGTTTGCGCCCGCGCCGAACCCTTTGGTTATTTTGGAACCGATTTGAATGCGGGTGTTCGCTTTGGACAGTCTGAGCGCCTGCCTGTCGGTATTGATTGCCATGAAAGTATCGACGCGAACTCCCGCCGATTTCATGTTATCTACGGCATTGCTTCCGCCGCCGCCGACGCCGATTATCATCACCTTTACCGGCGAAGTCTGATTGCTTTCCTCGCCGAATATATCACCCGCGCGCGCATCTTCTATTGTCATTTCAATCTCCTTTTAAAATCTTCACCGGCGGGAAAACCACCGCTTTATTCTGCCGAAAACACTTTCGTAAGGCTGTTCGCTACGCAACACCATATCTATAAGTCCGAGCGCCGACGACAGCTGCGGTCGGTTTAGCAACGGCTGAGACGGCATTGCCTCTTCCACTTCGCGCTCCAAAAACTCGGACAGCTTTTCGGACGCGCCGCGAATCTTTATAAGTCCGCCGCCCGTAATTGAAAGCGGAATAAACTCGGGATAATCGTAATCGCATACGGCGAGTGTTTTATCTATATAGCGCGCAAACCGTTCTATCTCGTTTTCCACAATGCTGTTGGTCATTGCGACGGGATATGTTATGCGCTCCGTACGCGTTTCCACGACATATTCGGTTTGCATTATTCCGACGTCGCGCTCTTCCGATTGCTCGTCGCGCTCGAAATCGACTTCGTCGTCGTCGCCGTCCGTATCGTCGTCCTGCCTGCTCTTTTCGGGGTCGAACGCGGGATTAAGCGAAAGATTCACGCGGCATTTGAGCCGCTCCGCGTCGTCTCGCGAAACGCCCAAGCCGTCTGCAAGAGCATCGGTTATGCACTCACCGCCCCACGGAAAATAGTAAACGCCGCAAAGCCCGTCGCCCCGTCCTATCGAAACGGTGGTGCCGAGCGCGCCTACGTCTGCAAGCATAACGCAATTGTCTCGCTTATAATCGTCGAAAAGCAATAACATTTCCGCAAGCGGCGCGGCGACGTATTCCGTCTCCGATATGCCCGCATTAGCGGCGGCGGCGTCTATCAGGCGAATAAACTCCTTGCTCGCGAGGATATAAGAAATACTTCCGCCGAGCCGCGATGACGGCATGCCTACGGGCGCTATCAATTTGCGGTCGTCGTCAAGCGTATAATATATCGGTTGGATATTGATTACCGTATTTTCCGCGTCGTCGAAATACATATTTCCGCGCGCGTGAAGGTCCGCAACGTCGCTGTCCGTAACCCTGCGTTTTTTACCGAGCGACATCGTAACGTCGCCTGTCTCACAGCTCAAAAAGTCGCCGGGAACGCCGACGTACAGCTTGTTTATTTTAAGCCTCGCGCTGCTCTCGGCAACCGCCGTCGCTTGCGCCACCGCGGCGCCCAAACCCTCGACGTCCAGCCATTCACCGCCCACAAAACCCGCATAACCGCAAATACCGATGCCGTCTATATTGACGGTACCGTTAATGCCGCGGCTTCCGATAAGAACTGTTATCCTGCTCGTGCCGAAATCTATAATTGCGACGCTGTTTTTCAATTTGACCTCAACCGTGTTAGTATGATTATACAATCGCGCGTGCGCTTTGTCAAGCAGTAGCAATCAAAAACCCGATTTATGAGCGCAAGTAGTCGTCGCGGTAATCGTCGTCCGTATAATCGGCATCGTATACCATTCTGACCTCGGGTTTTGCCGCGCTCCTGTTAAAGTATACCGAAATCTTTCCGCTCGAAGGGTTTATTGCGGAATCGGGCTTGGGGTCGGCAAACGCGCTCCAACCATAGTGCAACAGCGTATCCAAGTTATCGAGTAACTCTTCGGCGCGGTCGTAAATTTCTATCGCGCATCCCGCCGCCGTCTTAACATACATATATCCGAAGTATCCGTCGTCGCGCGAAAGGTCGATTCTTTCCACCCACCGCGGCATTTGCTTATCGCTTACACGCACGGAGTGCATATAGTCTATAAACTTATTAAGCGCACGCCTGTCGTAACCGCTCGCATTTTGAAAGAATGCTTTTGGCTTGTCCGAAGCGGATTCGCGCAATCGCACGGTTATATAACTTGAAAAGTCGTCGGACGTCGGCGAAACCTTGCGTGATACGCGGCCCGACGCGAAACATCTGTAATACTCACCGCTCTCGGAAAGATACTGGAAAAGCTCGTCGTAAACGACGTAATTTATGGAAACTTTATCGGGAAATATGCGCTCTATATTTATGACTTCCGCGCCGTAGTGTCTGTCGTCTATAACAACGTCGGCGCACTTATTTTCGACGCGCTTCTTTATACCTGCCTCGTCGAGAAAAAACATAGAGCTGTTTTTTTCTATCGCCGCCGCCGAAATAACTCTTTTATCGAACTCTTCGGGCGAATCTATGTAATAGCTGTACGCCGTAACGTCGCGAACAAGAAAAGTAGCACCGCACACGATTACAACGAGTACGAGCGAAACCACTACCGATAATAGCGCGATAAGTTTCTTGTTACGCATAGATTTATTATATCAAACATGCGCAAGATTGTCAATGATTTAGTATAAATTCGATTCCCGTAGCGAAGTTTACGAGCCGCAGTCCGCCCTGCGCACGCTCGCGCCAAGCTCTGTAAGCGTACGTTCTATATACTCGTAGCCTCGGTCGATATGCTCCACCCCGTACACTGCCGAGCGCCCCTCGGCGCTAAGCGCGGCAACGACGAGCGCCGCGCCGCCGCGAAGGTCGGATGCGCGCAAGGTCGCCCCGTAAAGTTGAGGAACGCCGTGAATGACGGCAACGCGGTCTTTTACAGTTATTGCTGCGCCCATTTTAGCAAGCTCGGACGTATATCCGAATCTGTTTTCAAAAAGATTTTCTACTACAACGGAACTGCCCTTCGCCCTTGCGAGCACCGCGCAAAGTTGCGGCTGCATGTCGGTGGGAAAAGCAGGATAAACGTTTGTTTCGAGTTTATGTATGGGACGCGGGCGCGGCGCGGCGAGCAATCTTATGCTGTTGCGGTGAAAGCCGAGCTTTGCGCCCGTTTGTTTCAGCCGCTCGGTTATGCCGAATATATGTTCCGGGATTATTCCGTTTACGGTAATGCTTCCGCCCGTCGCCGCCGCGGCGGCAAGGAACGTGCCCGCGCAAATTCTGTCGGGCATGGGTTTATATGTACAGCCGTGCAGTTTTTTGACGCCTATCACCCTCACGACCGACCCGCCTGCGCCGGAAACACGTCCGCCCATAGCGTTTATGAACTGCGCCAAATCTACGATTTCAGGCTCGCGCGCGGCGTTCACGATAACGGTTTCACCGTCGAGAAGCGCTCCCGCCATCATTAGATTTTCGGTCGCACCGACCGACGCAAAATCGAGATTGACCATGCCCGCGCGCATTTCGGTGCCGTCGCAACAAATCACGCCGCGGTCGTCCGCTATTTTGACGTCGAGCGATTTAAGCCCCGAAATATGTAAATCTATGGGGCGCAAACCTATCTCGCACCCGCCCGGATGGCTTATATACGCATGCCTGCACCGCGACAATATAGAACCGAGGATAAATATCGACGAACGCAGTTTGCCCGTTAAATCGGAATTTATGACGTTTAACGCGACGTCGTGGCAACAGATTGTCAGATTGTCGCCGTCAAACTCCACGGACGCGCCTAAATGCCGCATTATGTCGAGCATTGCGTCTATGTCCTTTAAGTGCGGACACTTTTCTATTACAACCGGCTCGTCGGTGAGAATACACGCCGCAATAATCGGAAGCGCCGCATTTTTAGCCGTCTGTACTTCGATTTCGCCTATAAGCGGCTTGACGCCGTCGATAATGAATTTTTGTTGCATACGCCACCTTCTTTCTTCATTAGTATATGAAAACGTATGCTGTGGCGTGAAAACGCAAAAACGGCGAGCTTTGCCGCCTGATATTACTTTTCGCAATGCGGGACTTGATTTGTTTACTGCCGACATCGACGGAACTCGGCTATGCGCATCGAATTATCAACCGTCGCAATCCTACGCGCTTCGTCTCGCATGACCGACAACGCTTATATATTCCGCATTGTTTCGATGCGTGCAAGAATTATGATTTCGAGCGGTGCGCATTATTCCCGTAAAAAATAAACCCCTCGAATACTTCGAGGGGTTTTGTTTTTAATAACGCTGTTTTACTCGTTATCGTCGTCGTTGTTTCTGCCGCCGAGACGACTGCGGAGTTTATTAAGCACGAGCTGGTTGGCGAGTTTTCTCACTTTATCGGACTGGTCGTCGAGCGCTTTCGTATTAAGCTCGATAGGCAGTTCTCTGAGTATCTCGTCGACTTGCTCTTCACTCATGCCGTCGTCACCGAGCTGTTCCACAAGCTGTTCGATGACGAGCTTGTTCGCCACTTGCTGAGCGAGCTTATCGGCAACGTCCATGGTGTCGTTTGTCGACACGTTGGGATTGAGCGACATCGCGCCGCCGCCGCCGAGAATAGATATTTCGTCGTTGACCTTGGCTTCGAATTCCGCCTCGTTAAACGAGGGTTCCGTCGGCGCGGTTACGACTTGCGCGTTTGCCGCCGTTTCGGCATCGGGCTTACGGTTTGCCGCGGGTTTTCTGCCGCGCTTTGCGCCCGTGCCGCCCGTCGACTTCTTTGCGCCCGTTTTTGTTCCGCTGTTTTTGGAACTGGGTTTTCTGCCGCGTTTCGCGCCTGTCCCGCCCGTCGACTTTTTGCGCGGAGCGGTTTTGGGTTTTTGCTCCGGCTCGACTATGCCGGCAATTTCGCTGAGCTGGTCTTTAAGGTCGGACAGAGAGTCGGCAAGCTCGTCGGTGCTCGGAGTCTTAACCGTTGTCTCTTTTTCGATGTTTTCACGTTCGGCAAGCACGGTTATCTCGTCGCGGAGACGTGCTATTTCTTGAAGAATAAGCTCGTTCTCTCTGCTCGGCTTTTCGCTGCTGAGTTCTTCGCGCAAATCTGCAAGCTCGCCGAGAATGGTCTCGTTGTCCGAAGCGTTGCCCGATTGCGTCATTATTTCGCGCAGTTTAGCTACTTCTTCCGCCACAGCGTCGGACGACGCGATTTCGGCTTTGAGACTTTCTATCTCATCCGAAATTTTAGTGCCCGTATTCTGAGCGATATAACTGTTCTGGCGTTCCAACAAATGCGCCATCTCGGACATGAAGTTGAGAGTTGTCAGGTCGGCGTCTCGCTGGTTGGCAAGCTCTGTACGGAGCGAAGCCAATTCTTCGAGTATCTTATTATTTGTAGCGTCGCTGTCGAGCTTTGCAACCTGTCTCGCAAGGTCGTCGTACATATCTTCGCGCTCGGCGATAGTCGCTTTAAGCCGAGCTATCTCGTCGGAAACCGCTTTGATTTCTTCGGAAGAGCCGGATGCGTCTATTCTGTCGCTTATGGAAGCTATCTCGTCGAGTATGATATTGTTGTAACTCTCGTAATTGGACTCGCCCGACTCGGCGTCGTTTACGTTTGCCATGCTGATTGCAAACAGCTGGTCGCGCAACGACTGAACCTCGTTGAGTATATCCTCGTCGGATTGCTTGTCTGTTTCCGCGGCAATGCGCTTGACGTCCTCAATCTGCTCGCGTAGCGCTTGGAACTCGTCGCGCAACGCCAAAATCTCGTTGATAACTCCGAGGTCGGGTTCTTCTTTAAGTGTTTGAACGTCGGCTTTGATGGACGTAACGTCTTCGGCAAGTCCGAACATGCTGTCGGGTGAAGCAATCGTGCCTTTAAGCTCGGCAAGCTCGTCGCGCAACGCCGCAATTTCCGCATTGCGGTCCGCGGCGACGGTTGTAAGAGAGCGGAGCTGAGCTATTTCGTCGCGTATATCGACAAGTTCTTCCGCGAGCGGCGCCGTATCCGAATTTTGAGCAACGAGCGCGTCTCGAATAGACGCGAGCGTGGCTTCGTCGAGCGTAGCGGCCGCTTGGGGCTGTGCCTGCGCCGCGAGCATTTGCTCTTTGAAACTCTTGATTTCGTCGATGAGCGCGGCGTAAGAAGCGTCGCCGTTCTCTGTCTGAACAGGTACGGCAAGAACCATGTCGTGCACTGCGTTTTTAAGCTCGGCAAGCTCTGCCGCTACGGCGTCGTTCTGAACCTGTCTCAACGCCTCGTTTTCGGCACGGAGATTTTCTATCTCGGCGCGAAGTTCGGCAATCTCGTCGCCTACGACAGGCGCCGCCATATTGGCAATCGCCGCCTTTACGTCCTCCATATCGGTTCGGAGGTCTTCGAGGCTTTCAGCGAGCGAACCGCCGACTACGCCGCTTTCAACAGCCGCGTCGATTTCGGCGTTTTCTTTCTCTATTCTCAGGTCGCCTACGACTGTTCCTATTTCGTCAATCTTGTCCGCAAGCGCGGCAAAATCCACCGTGGACGTAGAAAGCGCAATGTTATCGAGACGCTCGCGAATATCGTTGAGTTCTGCGGAATCTGTGGGTACTTCTTCCGCCGTCGGTGCGACAAGCGCGTCTATTCTGTCGCGAAGCTCTTGAACCTGCTTTGCGATAGCGTCCACGCCGTCGACGGGTATGCGCTCGTTTATGCCGTCAATATCGCCTTTGAGATTGATTATCTCGTCGAGAACGACGTTAAGCTCGTTGGACTGCGCGGCAACGGTTTCTGCGCCGTCGGTCGATTCTGTCGCAAGAGTTGTTCTGCGGCTGATGATATCTTTAAGCTCTTCGATACTGTCGTTGAGCGCGCTTTGCGAATTGCGCAAATCGCCGAGCTCGTCGAGAATATTGGTTACGGGGTCTGCGCCCGCTTCGCCTTCTTCGGACGGCTCTTCATCCTGCGGTTGCGCCGCGGCGGTCGCATTGAGCACTTCGTCCTTGAACGCAAACACTTCGTCGCGCAACGATACGATTTCGTTGAGTACGAGGTTAAGCTCGTCGTCCGTCGGAGCGGAATCGGAAGAATCGCCTATCTGTCCGCCTACAAGCGCCGCCATGTCGTCGCGAAGCGCGCGTACTTCGTCGAGTATCGAACCCGAAGAAATAGCCGCAAGCTCGTTCTTGATTGCTTCGAGCTCGCCGGAAACTTCGTTCTGGTCTACTATACGAGCCGCTTTTACGTCGTCGCGAAGCGAAAGAATCTCTTCTACGGTGTCATATTCGGACTCTGCGTCGATTTTCTCTTTTATTTCGGCAAGCTCGTCTATAATGGCTTGCAAGCCGTCCTGCGAAACGCCGCCGTCGGCGGATGCCACGGAACCGTCGCTGCCGTCGAGCCGGGCTTTTATGTCGGAAATGTCGGACGTAAGAATATCGAGCGAACCGCCCTGCAATCCGTTTATGACGATATTGAGCTTTTCGTTTACATCGTCAAGCGCCTGCGTAACTACGTCGCTCTCGGCTACGACAGGTTCGGCAACAGCGGTTTGCAGTTCTTCGAGCCGTGCCGAAATATTGTCGAGCGCGGTAGTGTTAACGTCGTTTATGCTTTGAGTAGTCTGCTCGATGGCGTTTAGCCTGTCGCGTATTTCTGCTATCTCGTTGACAAGAAGGTCGCGCGTTTCGTCGTCTATACCCGCCGCGCTTATATTCTCGTCAAGCTCGTTAATGTGTATTTCTTCGCGAATACCGCCTACCGTATCGACGATTTCCTGCTTATTGTTTACCGCTTGCTGTTCGAACGCTTCGAGCTTGTCGAGAACAAGACCGACATCGTTCATAATGCTCGCAAGACTGTCGCCGACAACGCTGTCGTCGCCTTTTTCGTCAAGTTTCCGACGGATATATTTAACGTCGTCTTGCGTATCCGCAAACGAGGAAAGCGTGTCGAGCGCAACGGTCGTATTGTCGCGCACGAGCGCAACATCGTCCTTTATGCTCGCAACGTCGTCCGCCAAGGGGTCGACGACTTCTTCCTGCGCCTGCTCGGCTACTTCGGCTTCCGCCTGTGCCGCCGCCGCGTCCATGCGCTCTATAATCTCGTTGAGCCTGTCCGTCATGGGCAACAGCGTATCGATAACCGTCAAAACGCTGTCTTTTGCCGACGCGACGTCCTCCGGCACCGTTGTCAAAAGTTCGATGCGCGCCGAAATATCGTCGAGATATTCATAAAGTTTGTCTACTTCGTCGGCTTCCTTATCGACGTCTTCGTCTTGAGCGGCTTGCTCTTTTTCGGCAATCGCCGCTTCCGCCTGCTCGCGCAGGAACGCAACGTCGTCCAGCAGTTTCTGCCTGTCGACAAGCGCAGCGTCCGCATTTACGGACTGTTGGTCGGAAAGATTGAGTACGTCGGTGCGAAGCTGTTCAACCGCCTCGCCGAGCGACGACACGCCTATCGTTTCGCCGATACGCGCAACCGAATCGAGTATGCTCGTCTTGGCGTCGGAAACCGAGTCGGTAATCGCCGCGGATTGTTCGTTAACGCGCGTTACGACGTTTGTCTCGGAGTCGAGCATTGCGTTCGAAATGTCTTCGTACAGCTTGTCGTTCTGCGATATTATTTCGCCTGTAAGCGCCTCAAACCGCTCGCCTAAGAATACGGACTGCGCGCTGTTGTCGACAGTCCCGGCCATACCGAGTATGTCGGCGCGCATATCGCCTATCTGATTGATAAACGTCTCGTGTTCGTCGAGCTTGACGCGAATATAATCGAGGTCTTCGAGAGTCTTTGCTATCTCTTCTTCCGTCATGCCCGCGGCGGCTTGCACTTCCGCTTCTTCGGGCTGTTCGGGTGTTGCCGAAATCTTTTCGGAAATTTCGACAAGGCGTTCCGCTATATCAATATAGTTGTTACGCAGTTCCTCAATCGCTTCCGCTATACCGTCTGTGCCCGTCGCCGCCGCGAGCTTTGCTTCAAGCTCGTCAATAGCGTCGAGAACCGCGGCAAGTGCGTCGTCGTTCGCCGCATTGGCATCGGCGTCTTGCTCTTGTTCACGGTCTGCCGCGTCTTCGTTTTTGCTGTCGAGAATCGCGGCTTTAAGCTCGGCGAGCTTGGTGAATACCGTTTCGTCGTCGACCGCACGCGACGCTTTATACGTCTTGGGAAGCTGAATAAGCGGAAGCGCTATAATATCGCCCGCTTTAAGCTCGGCAAGTTCGGATATTTCCTCTTTGATAGCGGCGTCGTCTCTGCCTTCTTCGAGAAGCGCGCCCGTTATACGCAAAAGGCTCTCGTTGTTCGCTTTTTCGAACTTATTCTGTTGAACGATATTTTTTTCGATAACGAGGTCGGTAATGTAATCGACTATCGCGTCAAGCTCCACTTCGCCGAGTTTTTCGGCGATATTGTAGAACTTATCCGCGCCGTCGCGCATAGCCGAAGTAACGGAATTATCGCCCTTATCCTGGCAATATGCCGCTATATCGGCAAAAACATCGCGCGTGGCGACAGTCGAAGCAAGCTCGCCTATGAGCGAGTTTGTCGCCTGAATCAAATCCACCGCGTCCGGCTCGTTGCACTTAGACAATTTGTCTGCGTACTCGAAAAGCGACGTGAGTTTTTCTTTGAACGGAACGCTTTGTGCATGGATGTCGTAATTGACTTTTTTGAAGTCGTTTACAAGTTCGCAAAGCGTTTGCGTGCGCTTGACCGCCGATGCGGACTCCGAACCGAGAAGATTCTTTATCTCGTACAACTGTCGCAAAAGTTCGCTCGACGCAACGTCGCTATCGCCCGAGGAAACCGGCGCGACAAAAGCGGGAACGGAAACTCCGGCGCTTGCGGAAATAGCGTCTTTAAGCGAAGCTATATCGCTCGACAGCTTGGAAACGACGTCGTTGTTAAGCGCGCTTACGTCAACGCTCTGAACCGCTTTTTTGACAGATGCGAGCGCACGGTTGATGTCGTCCATAGAAGGGCGTTCTTCAACCTGCTTTCTGAGCATGGCTATCTCATTCTGCACACGCGCGTCGCTGTCGCGTACGACATGCAACATCGATTCGTTTATGGAAAGGAGCTTGTCTATATCGAGTTTGGCGCCCTCATTGCTTACAGCGTCCGTAGCGGACTGCTGCTCACTTTGAGGGCTTGATGCGTTTTTTAGTAAATCGTCAATACGGTCCTGCAACCGTTTTATCTCCGCATTATACTGTGCCTCGGCAAATTTTTGGTCTCTCGACATATCCTCTTTAATGCGCGTCAGTTCTTTCTGCATTTCGAGGCTGCTCTGGTTTTTCGCAAGCTCGTCGCGAAGCCGAGAAATCTCGTTGTACATGACAACCTCGCTGCCCGCCGAAGGAACGGGGGGCTGCGGCTGATAAATGTACTGCGGCATAGGCGGCATCATGGGCTGCTGCGGTTGCTGTACAACCGTAGACGGAGCCTGCATACCGCGTTTGAGGTCGGCTATCTCGTCGAGAACCTTATTCAGACGGTCGTCGTAATAATCGTCGTTGTAACCGTCATCCTCGTCATAGTCCTCGTCGTCATATTCTTCCTCGTCGTCGTACTCTTCGTCGTCGTATTCTTCCTCGTCGTCGTCATCGTCGTCGTACTCTTCGTCGCGGTCGATGACTTCCTCTTCGACTATTTCGTCGTCGGGATTGTCGTCGAGCGAAAAGGTTGTCTTTTCCTGGTTTTCCATAAATGTTCCTCGCATTTTTATTGTGGAGTTTTATTTAAGCGGCGTACCGCCGTATCATCCGTAAACGGATTAAATACCATTGTTTGCGGCAAGCCGCAGTAGTAGCTCTACATATGTTAGCATTTGCCGAATCGTGTCGATTTAGCCGCATTATCTGCCGTGAGGCGGACGGGTAGGACGCGAACCCGACGGACGGCGCGGTGCTCCGCTCGACGGTCTGCGCGCGCCTGCCGGTCTTGCGCCTGCGGGTCTTGCGCCCGGACGGCGAGCCGCACTGCCTGCCGGTCTCGCGCCTGCCGGACGTGCGCTCGGTTTTTTCGCCTTTTTCCTGGGAATGCGGTTGACGCGCTCGGTAACTTTTCTGACGACGCGCTTGGGCTTTTTCGCGTTTTCCGCTTTGAGCGTAGCGACCTCGCCCGCGTGCTGTATGTCGTCCATGGTCTTGTTGTAGAAGTCCATGAGCTCGGTCGAGCCTTTTTCGTCGTCGTCGAACGTAAGCTGTAATGTATAGAGCTGCTCGCGCAGATTCTTTGCGTCGTCGTCGCCCTTGATGTCTTTCATGCGCTCGCGGATGACGACGATTTTTTCTTTACGCGCCGCGACTTTTGCGGCAATCGCTTCTCTTCGGTCCGCTTCCGCTTTGAGCCGTTCTTGTTCGTCGCGCTGCGCCTGTTCGGCTTCGAGACGCTTGGCTTCCGCCTCTTCCTCGGCTTTGCGGCGCATTTCTTCGATTTCTTCCTGAGCTTTGCGACGCGCTTCTTCCGCTTCGGCCTGCAACGCTTCTTCCGCTTCGCGGCGGGCGCGCTCGACGGCTTCCTCGGCTTCGCGGCGAGCCTGTTCGGCTTCCGCTTGCGCGGCCTCCGCGG
>CATLGX010000014.1 GCA_949948785.1 uncultured Christensenella sp.
CGTAGCGCTGTCCTTTTCGTAGGCTTTCATGAGGTTGACGCGCGTGAGGTATTCGTTTGCGGAAACTATGCCGTTGAGTCCCTCGCCCTCTATTCCGAGAAACAGAGGAAGTCCCGCGCCCGAACCGATAAAGACCGCTTCGTAGCCCATATCGAAGAGTTCGTCCACGGTGAGCGTAGTGCCGATGACGACGTTCGTTTGAATATCCACGCCGAGCGCTTTCAGCGTTTCGACTTCTTTGGCGACGATCGCTTTCGGCAGGCGGAATTCGGGAATGCCGTAAACGAGAACGCCGCCCGCGGTGTGGAGCGCCTCGAACACGGTGACGGAGTAGCCTTTTTTTGCAAGGTCGCCCGCGCAGGTCAGACCCGACGGCCCCGAACCTATCACCGCGACTTTATGTCCGTTTGATTCCGCGGCTTTCGGCGCGGGCGCGTCTGTTTTCGAGTTGTGATAATCCGCAACAAACCTTTCGAGCCGACCTATCCCTACCGGCTCGCCTTTTATTCCGCGCACGCATTTCGCCTCGCATTGGCTTTCCTGCGGACAAACCCTACCGCACACTGCTGGCAATGAACTTGACTGCGATATTACGTCGTACGCTCCGTCGTAATCGCGCTCGCGAATTTTGGCAATAAAATCGGGGATGCGTATATTGACGGGACAACCGTTAACGCACGGCGCATTCTTACAATGCAGACACCGCAAAGATTCGCTCACCGCAGTCTCTTCGGAATATCCGAGCGCTACTTCGTCGAAGTTATGCGCGCGCTCCTCGGGCGGCTGAGTAGGCATTTCGTGTTTTTTGGGATTCATATCCGCGCCCATTATTGCACCTCCTTACGAAAAAGATTACATGCCTTGTCGTATGCGTGCCTTTCAAAGTCGCGATACATTCCGCCGCGTAACATAGCCTCGTCGAAATCGACTTCGTATCCGTCGAACTCGGGTCCGTCAACGCAAGCGAACTTGGTTTTTCCGTTTACGGTGAGCCGACAGCCGCCGCACATACCCGTACCGTCTATCATTATCGGATTCATGGAAACTACGGTCTTTACGCCGAACGGCTTACACGTGGCTACAACGAACTTCATCATTACGAGCGGACCGATTGCAATAACCTCGTCGTAATTTTCTCCGCGTTCCAACGCAGTTTTAAGCGGCTCCGTTACAAGCCCTTTTTCGCCATAAGAGCCGTCGTCGGTCATTATCGTAAGTTTGGCGGAAGCGGTTTTGAACTCGTCTTCGAGTATAAGCAAATCTTTACTGCGGAAGCCGATAATCGAATGCACCTCACAGCCGAGCGAGTGCAGTTTTTGCGCGACGGGCAACGCGATTGCGCAGCCTACGCCTCCGCCTACTACGCACACTTTTTTCAGCCCGTCGGTTTTCGTCGCATTGCCGAGCGGACCTACAAAATCGCATATGCTGTCGCCGACGTTTTTTTCGTTTAAAAGCGCGGTCGTGCCGCCTACGATTTGGAATATTATGCGCACGGTGCCGCGTGCTCTGTCATAACCCGCTACGGTGAGCGGAATACGTTCGCCGTCCGCATCGACGCGAAGAATAATAAACTGTCCCGCTTCCGCTTTGCGCGCTACAAGCGGCGCTTCCACGTCCATAAGCGTAACCGTGGGATTTAAACTCTTCTTGTAAACTATTTTATACATAAATTCATCTCCGATATATTATCGCTCTTTTTGATTTATTTAAGTCCGCGTTTAACGTCGCGAACGGTGTATGCGTGGCATATCGCCGCGGCAAGCGCGTCGGCGGTGTCGTCGGGCTTAGGCGTTTCTCGAAGTCGCAATATCGAGCGCACCATAAACTGTACTTGCGTCTTGTTTGCCGTGCCGTTGCCTGTAACCGTCGACTTTATTTGGAGCGGCGTGTACTCGAACAGCCGTTCGCACAGCTTGGCGCATGACAGCAGTACGACGCCGCGAGCCTGCGCGACTTTTATTCCCGTCGTGATGTTGGTGTTGAAAAACAGTTCTTCCACGGCTATTTCGTCCGGCTCGTAGTAATTTAACATCTCTACCGTTTTTTGCTCTATCATCACAAGCCGTTCGGCAGTGGACAGTTTGGACGAAGTTTCTATTGCGCCGTAGTCGAGCGGGCGGAGCTTACCGCCTGCCTTTTCTATAAGCCCGTAGCCGACGATTGCATAGCCCGGGTCGATACCGAGTATCTTAATGCTTTCCGCCATGCCGCGCCTACCTGTAAATTGCCGTCAGCGGCGTATACGTCTTTAACCGCTTACGCCGTTGCTTGTAATCGGGACAGAACTTTTGAACAAGCGCCCAGAAGTCCGCGCTGTGGTTGTGATGTACTGTGTGTGAAAGCTCGTGCACTATTACGTAATCCACAAGTGCGCCGTCGAGCATGACAAGTCGCCAGTTCAGTCGGATATTACACAGCGAATCGCAGCTTCCCCACTTGGATTTTGCGTTTGTCAGGCGAAACGACGCATAACTTAATCCTATCGACGCGGAAATCTGTCCGAGACGTTCGGACAAAAGCGTTTGCGCGCCGCGCTTGTACCATGCCGCAACAGCCCGAATACGCGCGTCGCGCTCGCCATACTTAACGGGAATATATACGACGCCGTTTTCAATACAAACTTTCTTGTGTCTGTCGGATACCGCGATGCCGCATATTACGCCGTCGAGCATGACTTGCGAATAGTCCGTAACGCCGCCGAGTACAGCCGAACGGCGGGCATACTCGGCAAGTTTCTTTTCTATCCACGCCAATTTCCGCACAATAAAATCGTCGATGTACGATGCGTCCGTCGACAAAGGCGCTTTTACGGTTACCTCGCCGTCCGACGATACGGATATTGTAAGCGACTTGCGCTTCATGCGAATGAGTTTATAGTTCATCACTCTCCCGCACATTGTCCGTATACTCGCGGCTCGCACGAAAATCGCGCAGAAAATCACCGAACTTATCCGACTTAATCGCTTCTCGCACGCGCGCCATGAGGTGCGTCAAATAATAAAGATTATGATAGGAAATCAGCCTCGCGCCGAATATCTCTCCCGCAATTATCAAATGCCTTATATACGCGCGCGTAAAATGCGTGCACGCGTAACAGCCGCAATTGCCGTCTAACGGCGTGAAATCGTCCTTGTATGCGGCGTTACGCACGTTAAGTTTGCCGCCCGTAGTAAACGCCAATCCGTTCCTTGCAGTGCGCGTCGGAAGTACGCAGTCAAACATATCTATGCCGCGACCTCCGCCTTCGCAAAGACAATCGGGACTGCCGACGCCCATAAGATAACGCGGCATGTCTATTGGGTATTCGGGTTGCAAAACGTCGCGCATGTCGTACATTACGGACTTAGGTTCGCCGACGGACAGCCCGCCAACGGCAACACCGCACTCGCAGTACGGCAATACCTCGCGCGCCGCACGAACTCGAAGGTCGGCAAACATATTGCCCTGTATAATGGGAAAAAGCATCTGTTTGTCGTTCTTGTGATGTTTTTTACAACGCGCCAGCCACGTTGTCGTCCGCGAAAGCGCGCTCTCCGCATACCGTCTATCACAGCCGGATGCGGAACACTCGTCGAAAGCCATTATTATGTCCGCGCCGAGTGCGTTCTGCACGTCGATTGATTTTTCGGGTGAAAAAAAGTGGCGCGACCCGTCGATATGCGAGCTGAACTCCACGCCTTCGTCTGTTATCTTGTTCAGCTTTGCGAGCGAAAAAACCTGAAATCCGCCGCTGTCCGTCAGTATAGGTTTATTCCAACCCATGAACTCGTGCAAGCCGCCCGCCCGACTTACGATTTCCTCGCCGCGGCGCATGTGCAGATGATACGTGTTAGCCAAAATTATCTGCGCGCCGAGCTCTTCCACCTCGTACGGCGCAAGCGTTTTAACCGTCGCTTGCGTGCCGACGGGCATAAACACGGGCGTCTCTATAACTCCGTGCGGCGTACGGAACTCGCCCGTGCGCGCCCCCGTCTGCTTACATATATGCGTCTGTTTAAATGAGAAGTTTGTCATTTCCAAATATTTTAATAATGAGATACCGCATGCCGCCGAACGCCGAAAACGCGCATCCGCCCATACGCTCGCACGAGCAAACCCATACATGACCGAGTGCGGCGATAAGGCTATGAACTGTTGCGACGTTTATCGGAAGAAACAGGCGTCGCCGAACGAAAAAAACCGATATCGCTCTTCCACTGCGGTTTTGTAAATTTCAAGTGCCTTTTCACGCCCGACAAATGCGGATACGAGCATTACGAGCGTCGACTCGGGCAAATGGAAATTTGTTATCAGCGCGTCCACGACTTTGAATTTGTACGGAGGATATATGAAAATGCTCGTTTCTCCGCTCCCTGCGCGCACTCTTCCGTCGCAGTCTGCGCACGATTCGAGCACCCGCACCGAAGTTGTACCGACAGCAATAACCCGTCGTCCCTCGGCTTTCGCTCTGTTTATCTCGTCTGCGGCGCGCTCGTCGAGACAGTAATACTCGCTGTGCATTTTGTGTTCGGTTATTTCGTCGGTCTTGACAGGAAGGAACGTTCCCAAACCGACATGAAGCAAAACTTCCGCAAACCTAACGCCCGCGTCCGAAAGTTCTCGCATAAGCCTTTCTGTAAAATGCAATCCCGCCGTCGGAGCCGCCGCGGAACCCGTTTCTTTTGCATATACGGTTTGATAGCGTTCTTTGTCTTTAAGCTCGCCGTGGATATAATGCGGAAGCGGCATATCGCCTATTTTCGAAAGAATCTCTTCGAAAACGCCGTCGTACTCGAACCTCACGGTGCGAGCGCCGTCAGCGCCGACGGCGACTATTTCGCCGCTCAACTCGGGAGAAAATTCAAGCCGAGTTCCGATTTTAACGCGTTTAGCGGGACGGCAAAGCGTCTCCCAAGTATCCTTATCTATGCGCTTATGCAGCAAAAAAGTAATATCCGCGCCCGTATCTGTTTTAATGCCGTGAATTTTTGCGGGGAGTACGCGCGTATTGTTGATTACGAGCAGGTCGCCGCTTCTTAAAAATTCAGGCAAATCGTAGAAATGCTTGTGCATGACCGTGTCGGTAGCACGGTCATACGTCAAAAGCCGCGACGAGTCGCGCGGCTCGACGGGCTTTTGCGCTATAAGTTCTTTGGGAAGATAATAGTCGAAATCGCTCTTGTTCATTTTGCTCCGTCGAAAAAGCTGAGCTGTTCGGCCGCTTTTTTACTCGGTTTGACGCCGAGATGTTCATAAGCGCTATTCAACGCTATCCTGCCGCGCGGCGTACGCGCGACGAAACCGAGCTGTATTAGATACGGCTCTATCACGTCCTCAATCGTACCCGAATCCTCGTTGATAGCGGCGGCAAGCGTATCGAGTCCCGTAGGTCCGCCGCCGAACTTATTTATCAACGCGTCGAGAAATTTGACGTCGTTGTAATCAAGCCCGAGCGGGTCGATTTCCATATCGTTAAGAGCCTTGACCGTAATTCCGAGGTCGATTGCGCCGCCGACGTTATAAACCTCGGCGAAGTCGCGCACGCGCTTTAACAGACGGTTGGCTATTCTCGGCGTGCCGCGCGACCTGCTTGCAAGCTCGCCTGCCGCGTCTTGCGCTATTTCTATTTTCAATAGCCGCGCCGAACGCCTGATTATTCGCACGAGGTCGTCCCGCGTGTACGGTTCCAATCGGCAGATTACTCCGAATCTGTCGCGAAGCGGACCCGTCAGCATGCCCGCCCGCGTCGTCGCGCCTATAAGAGTGAACTTGCCGAGCGGAAGTCTGAGCGACGTCGCGCCGGCGCCCTTTCCGGTCGAAATATCGAGCGAGAAATCTTCCATCGCCGGATACAGCACCTCTTCTATTGCATGATTGAGTCGGTGTATTTCGTCGAGGAACAAAACGTCGCGCTCCTGCAAATTTGTAAGCAATGACGCGAGATTCGCCGCCCGCTCTATCCCGGGACCGCTTGTTACTTTGATTTCCACGCCCAACTCCGCCGCGATGATATGCGCGAGCGTGGTTTTGCCAAGTCCCGGCGGGCCGTAAAGCAACACATGGTCAAGCGCTTCGCCGCGCCGCTTTGCCGCTTCGACGTACACCTTTAAATTGGCTTTGACTTTGTCCTGTCCGACATATTCGTCAAAGGTCTTGGGACGCAGCGATATATCGCCGTCGTCCTCTATGAGTTCTTTATTGGTCAAGAACTTTTTGCCGTCGTATTCGTTCATTGTTTACCGCAATCGGTTCCACGCACGCTATCCGTGAAGAACCGCGTATACTATCTGTTCGGTAGTCATGTCGGGCTTTGCGACCGCCTTAACCGCCGATTCGGCTTCTTTCTTTTCATATCCGAGACTCGCAAGCGCGAGTACCGCGCGTTCGTCCACAGTCGCGAGCGCCGCGGGCAAAGTGATTTCCGTACTCGCCGCTATCTTATCTCTGAGTTCGAGCGCAATGCGCTCAGCCGTCTTTTTGCCCACGCCTTTAACCGCCGACAGCGCCGACGTATCCGCGCTCGCTATTGCCGCGGCAAGCCTGTCGACGCTCATACCGGAGAGCAACGTAATCGCGAGTTTCGCGCCAACGCCGCTTACTGCTATGAGATGCAAAAACAATTCGCGTTCGCGCACGGACGAAAAGCCGTAAAGTTCCAGAGCATCCTCGCGCACGGCGAGGTATACGGGAACTTTCGCTTCCGCGGTTTTGCCGAACTCGGCGCAAGCGGACGCCGTCGCCACCAGCGAGAATCCTACGCCGCCGCAGTCGATGACTATTCTGTTATTACATACGGCGGATACTTTACCGGATATATAATCGAACATTTCTCTTATTCCGCGTCGGCAGGCGCGTCTTGTTCGTCGGCGGCGCTGTCGCCGTCTTCAAACGGTATGCCACCCTTTTGCGAAACAAGGTCGCGCACCTTGGCTTCTATCTCGGCGGAAAGCTCGGGCTTTGACTTGATAATCTCTTTAACAGTCTCCCTGCCTTGACCGAGCCTCTCGTCGTTATACGAGAACCAGCTTCCACTCTTAACGACTATGCCGTTTTCTATGGCTAGGTCGAGTATGCTTCCCTCATTGGAAATACCCTTGCCGAATATAAGGTCAAACTCCGCCACCTTGAAAGGCGGGGCGAGCTTGTTCTTAACGATTTTGACTTTGGTACGGTTTCCGACGACGTTGCCGTCGTCTTTGATAGCCTCGCCTTTTCTTACGTCGAGCCGCACGCTTGCGTAGAATTTAAGGGCTTTGCCGCCGGGCGTTACTTCCGGATTGCCGTACATTACGCCGATTTTTTCACGAAGCTGGTTGATAAATATAATGCACGTCTTGGTCTTGTTGCAAACGCCCGCTATCTTGCGAAGAGCCTGCGACATCAAACGCGCCTGCAAACCGACGTGGCTTTCGCCTATCTCGCCGTTTATTTCCGCTTGCGGAGTGAGCGCCGCAACCGAGTCGATTACGACAACGTCCATCGCGCTGGACCGCACGAGCGCTTCCGCTATATCGAGCGCCTGCTCGCCGTTATCGGGCTGACATATGTACAGCCGCGACAAGTCGATACCGAGGTGTTGCGCATATACGGGGTCGAGCGCGTGTTCCGCGTCGATAAACGCGACCATACCGCCCGTCTTTTGCGTTTCCGCTATTACGTGCAAGGCAAGCGTCGTTTTGCCGCTCGACTCGGGACCGTAAATCTCGACGATTCTGCCGCGCGGCAGTCCGCCGATGCCGAGCGCGAGGTCGAGCGCAAGACAGCCCGTCGGGATAGCGTCGACGTGATTGACTACCGAATCGGTCATACGCATTATCGAACCTTTGCCGTACGTCTTTTCTATCTGCGCAATGGTATCGGCAAGCGCCTTTTCTTTTTCCGCCGCGCTCATGTCGGTGTTGTAAACTTTAAACTTTTCTTTCTTTTCCATAATATATTACCCCTTTACGGTTATTTAACTGTTTTACCGCGCCGAACCAACGGAACACGTCTACTGCCCGTCGGTTGCCGCGTCTACGCGCTCTGCGTTGTCAGCCTCGTAACATGCAAGATATTCATACAGCAAAAACAATGCTTTTTTCACGCCGCTTTGTATGTTCTGCGTCCTGTCGCCGTCGAACGTGTATTTAACTATATGCACCGCTTTGGCGTCGCCTATCGCAATATAGCAAAGTCCGATATCGCCGCTTCCGCCGGCAGACGGACCTGCGTTGCCGGTAGTGGCTATTACGACATCGCAATCCCCGCTTGCAAGAAGTCCTGCCGCCATGCCGAAGACCGTATCGCTGCTAATAACTCCGTGTTCGGTTATATCGTCTTTGGGAATAAAAAGCCGTTTACTCTTTGACTCAATCGAGTACGTTACAAGCCCTTCCGAAAAATACGCGCTCGCGCCGGCAACTGATGTGATAGCCCGCGCTATCGCTCCGCCCGTAAAAGATTCAGCCGTTTTAAGTTTCAGTCCGTTCTCGGTGAGCATTTTCGCAACGACTTCGGCAACGCTCATGCGCTCGTAAGCGTAAATACAGCTGTATAATATTTTGTTTATCTGCATTGAAATATCGGGCAGAGCCGACAATTCCAACGACAACGGATAGCGCGCGTGAACCTCGCACTCGTCAGATTCCGGGAAAAATCCGATTTTAATTTTTTTATTTGCTTTTATAAAGTCTTTCAACATCGCACGAAGCTCTGCTTCCGACTTTCCGTACGTCTTGAATATGATTGATTTGTATCTGTTTTTTCGGTTCTTAGACGACAGCAGCGAAACAAGTCTGCCCCATACGAATACGTTGTCCGCGCTTTTCGTTACGGCATAACACTTGCCGTCTATTTCGAAGTTTTCGGGGCTTGCGGACAGCCTGTCTTTATAAGCGTCGTAGAATGCGTCGGTATTGCCCTCTATTACGATTACGTCGCACACCGTGCGCATTTGAGTAACAGCCCACTCGATATTTTCCGCTGGAACAGTCAAAAACATCTCGACGGTGTGTCCGTTGTCGAACATGGCGATACGAGCTTCGCGCTCGTCGACGGTTTTGACGTCAATCGACAAAAAGCCTATCTTCATCTATCCCTCCAACACCTTTTTGTTCTTTACAAGATAATTGACTGCCGAAACTATCGTAAGCGCCGTCGCCGCCGCGAGGAATGCGAATCCCACATAATACACGACCTGCGCCGCCGACGGATTTACGTCGAAGTATTCCACAACGGGGAGCAACAATATTATTGCCAACATTTGCGATACGGTTTTTATCTTGCCCGTCATATCGGCGGCAAGAACCATGCCTTTATCTGCCGCGACGGTTCTAAATCCGCTTATCATAAGTTCGCGCGACAATATTACCATGGCGAAAACCGCGACAAGTATATAGAACACATCCGCGTTGTCGACAACGGGACGCGTTATGCACACGGCGACAAGCGCGCACGCAACAAGCATTTTGTCCGCTATCGGGTCGAGAAATTTTCCGAGGTGCGTTACGAGATTTTGCTTTCGAGCGATAAACCCGTCCAAAAAATCGGTTACGCTCGCCGCACAAAACACAACCATTGCGGCGACTCTGTGCCATGGAAATTCCACGAAAAACAACGTTATGAATATCGGAATCATTATTATACGAAGTATTGTCAGCCTATTCGGTAAATTCATCTGTAACCTCTCCGTAAAGGTCGTAATCGTCGCTGTCGATAATTTTGACCTCGTAATACTTTCCTACGTCCGCGTGCGCGGCTTTGAAATATACTCTGCCGTCAACGTCAGGCGCTTGAAAATCCGCCCTGCCCACGAACAAATTTTTATCGTAGTCTATGTCCTCGTAAATCACTTCGAGCGTGCGCCCCACCTGCGAAGCGTTGAACTCGCGAGTAACCTCCGTACAAATCGCGCCGAGCGCGTCGGCACGCTCGCGTTTTATGCGCTTGCTTACTTGTTCTTTAAGCCGCGCCGCCGCAGTGCCTGCCTCTTTCGAATATGCAAACACCCCCGCATACTCGGGTTTTGCGCGCTTGACAAATTGACAAAGCGCGTCAAAGTCCGCGTCCGTCTCGCTCGGGAACCCGACCATAAGCGTCGTACGAACAGCTATTTGCTTGGCGTGCAGTCCGTTAATCAACGTTTCGACTTGCGCGCCGGTCGTGCGTCGGTTCATCAACTTTAAAATTCCGTCCGAATAATGCTGAACGGGTATGTCGACGTATTTTGACATTTTATCTTCGGCGGCTATAAAGTCAATAAGCTCGTCGGTTACGCGCTCGGGATAACAATACAGCAACCGAACCTTTTCAATCGGCAATTTTATAAGTTCATTCAACAGGCTTAAAAGACTTTCGCCTATATCCTCGCCGTAGCGCGTAACGTCCTGCGCGACGAGTATAAGTTCTTTCACTCCGTCGACGGCAAGAGATTCCGCCTCCTCAACGACGTCAGCGAGTTTACGGGACCTATACCGCCCGCGTATGGACGGTATGGCGCAAAACGTGCATTTATTATCGCAACCGTCCGCGATTTTGAGATACGCGACATGCGGATATGTCGTCAGCAGTCTGCCGCAATTTTCGCGCGCATCGAAATTTTCCGCAAAATCCAAACCGCACGCGCCGCCGCGCCCGCCCTCGATTGCGTCCGTAATGCCGTCGTAATCGTTGACGCCCAAAAACGCGTCCACTTCCGGCAATTCTTTTTCAAGCTCGCTTTTGTATTTTTGCGGAAGACAGCCCGTAACGATAAGCCGTTCGCACCTGCCGCGCTTTTTGTACTCCGCGCATGACAAAATAGTATCAATGCTTTCTTGTCTCGCGCTCTCGATAAACGCGCAAGTATTGACGATAATAATATCGGCATCGGCAATATCCGATATGCCGTAACCGCCGCGCGCTATGCGGTAAAGCATGCGCTCGGTATCCACCCTGTTTTTATCACACCCGAGTGAAATCGCGGCTACGTTTTTCATTCGTTTCTCCGTTTAGTTATTATCGTCCGCGTCATACCCGAAAAGTTCGCGGTACTGCTCGTTGGTGATATATACGTCGCGCGGTTTACTGTTGCCCGTCGCGGGACCTATATACTTCATTTCTTCCATAATATCCATAATTTTCGCCGCACGGGCGTAACCTATCGAAAACCTGCGCTGTATGCCCGAGGTGGACGCCTGCTTAGTACGTATGACAAGCGACAGAACGTCGGCAAGAAGCGGGTCGTCTTTTGCCTTTTGCAAGCCTGTTTCGGCGCTTCCCGAGCCCTCGGAAGCCCCGTACACGGCGTTCATCGCGTCCTCGTCGAAATCGCACTCGACATGGTCTCTTATATAACCGATAACCGACGCAACTTCCTCGTCGCTGATAAACGAGCCTTGAACGCGCTTGGGCGCGGTATAGTCCACGGGGAAAAACAGCATGTCGCCTTTTCCGACAAGCGCTTCCGCGCCTTGAACGTCGAGTATAATGCGCGAGTCCGTCTGTCCGGAAACCTTAAAAGCTATTCGGCTCGTGAGGTTGGTTTTGATAGTGCCCGTCAAAACATCGGCGGACGGACGCTGCGTCGCGACTATAAGATGGATTCCCGCCGCGCGCGCTTTTGCCGCAATGGTCTTTATCCTGTCTTCTATATCGCGCTTTACCGCGGACTGCATGACGTCGGCAAGCTCGTCGATTATTATGATGATATGAGGGAGCTTATCTATTTTTCCGCCGACGACGTCGGGGTGCTTGTTAAATGCTGAAAGCTGATTGCACTTGTATTTTGCGAGCAATGCGTAACGGCGTTCCATTTCGTTCACGCCCCACTTTAAGGCGTTGAGTACCTCGTTCGGCTCGAAAATAATATTGTTGAAAAGCAAATGCGGCATGCCTGCATATGCGGAAAACTCGACGCGCTTGGGGTCGACGAGAATAAAACGCAAATCCTCGGGCGACGACTTGTAAAGCAAGCTGACTATAAGCCCGTTAAGACACGCGCTCTTGCCGCTTCCCGTTTGTCCCGCTATCAAAAGATGCGGAACTTTTTCGAGGTCGCAAAGCACAACGTCGCCGCTTATGCCCTTGCCGACGGCAAACGTCATTGGAGACTTCGCTTTTACGTACTCGTCCGATTCTATAATTTCGCGTATGCCGACGAGCGATTTTTTGGCGTTGGGAACCTCTATACCGACGGCGCGTTTACCGGGAATAGGCGCTTCGATACGGATATGACTGAGCGCGGCAAGCTCATACTCTATATCCTGGCTGTGCGTTTCTATCTGTTTTACGGGCACGCCCGTCGGGCATTCGATTTCGTATCGGGTAACGGTAGGACCGGGAACTATGCGAACTACCTTGACTTCCGATTTAAGGAATCCGCCTATAACCGTTTCGAGTCTCTGCGCGTTGCGGTTTAGGTCGTCTTCGGACATATCGTCGCTGTGGTATTTTTTAAGCAGGTCTATCGGCGGAGCGATATAATTGCCGTACTGCTTATGCCGCTTGCGCGCGGGCATGACAACGGTTTCTTCCGATTTCTGTTCGAGCATCGACTGTATGGAAATCTGATTGTCGAGCGGCATGACGCTCTTTCTCGACCGCGACGGCTTTTGCACGGGAACTTCTTCGTCAGCCGAAACGTACATGCCGGACAAATCTTCGCCGTCTATAAGGTCGCTCGTTATGTCGTGTTTCTGCGTCATATCCACGGCAGGACCGTCTACAATCGAAAGTCCGCTTCCGCCGAGAATATGCGCATCGGCAGTTCCGTCTATAATGCCGTTATCTTCGACGGCATTTTTAGCATCGGCAAACGGCGACAACGGCGAAGCCGTCGAAAATACGCTCTCGCGCTTGTCCGTTTCGGGCTTTTGCTCGGGAACGTCGCCGATAATTATATCGTCGGGGTCAACGTCCGACTGCTCCGGCTCCGACGACAACGCAAACGCCGTGCCGCGCATTATATCCGTATTGATAATTTCGTCGCGCACAGGCTCCGGCTCGAACTTCGGCATGTCCTTGCTTGCATTGCCGAATACGCGTAAAAACCTGTCGTCTATGCTTTCCGCGGGCGTTGCCGCCGTCGTTTCCGCGAACTTCGTCTTGTCGTCGAACTTCGGCGGAGGAGTACTCGCGCGCGCCGAATCCGCATCGATAATCGGCGTTTCGTTAACATCTATGCGAGGCGGGTCGACGCGTTTTATCGGCATAAACACGTCGGGTGGACGCTTTGTCTTGTCGTCGCGCTCTTTTTCTCTGCTTTCCGATGCGTCAATATCGCCGCGCTTGCGCTTTTGCGCGTCCTCGCGCAGTCTGCGCTTTATATCGTCGACGTTTTCTATTCCTTCGTCGTTAAATTCGAGATGTTTTTCGACGGGGAAAAACACGTCGTGAGTTTCGTGCACAATCTTTTTCGGCGCGGCGGCGTGCGCGTGCGCGTCGGCGGCGGCACGGATATACGGCTCCACGACCTCGCTGTCGCGTTTAGCCGACTCCTCTCGGTCTCTGTCCGCGGGTGTCGGACGTTCGCGTTCGTCTTTTAAACTCACGCCGCGCATATATTCTTCGACGGACTTTCTTTTTACCGCGTCGCTGTCTCCGTACAAAGTCATTTGTGCGGCAGACACGGCAGACGGCTTTTCGGCGCGTCTGTCGGCAATATCGGGTTCGAGCATTACCGGCGTTTCCGCATAATCGGTAACGGCGCGCGGCTCGCTCTCCGATATTTCGGAAGCCCTGCCCGTTTCGATGCTTATGGGCGTCGCCGCTCTACGCTCGATAGTACCTACGAAAAGTCCGGGCGATGTTGCGACGGGCATGACGTTCTGCGGGTCGGTACGCGTGGCGAACCCGGGTGCGGGCGGCATTTTTGCCATGGCGACGGGCGCCGTGGATGCGCGGCGCGCTCGGATACGCGCAATAATATTTGTCATTACGGCAACTACGACGAGAATGCCGAGCGAAAACACTATATAACACCCGATTTCTGTAATCGCCGTTTTCAGTCCGAATGCTACCGTTCCCATTATCACTCCGCCCATGGAATATTTGACGGAATATACGTCTGAAATATATTCGGAGTAATTCTGCTCCAAAAATGCGTGAGAAGTGGCGAGTTGAAGAATAATCAAGCCGAAAAATATCAGCAACACGGTGCAAATGACGTTTTTCACCGTCATATACACCGACCTACGCATCATTAAAAATATTCCCCACAGCAATACGGCTATCAGCGCAGGATACGCGGCAATGCCGAACACGCCGAGGACGATTGAAAAAACCGCCTCGCTTACAACGCTGAGAATGGGCGGAATAATAATGCACAGCAATAAAAACACCGATACGATAATCAGCGTTACGCCGAGCATATCGTGATTACCGGTTTTGTTGTTTTTACTGCGCTTTTTTCGATAACCTTTCTGTGCCACATTTGCCTCGGGAAATTGATTAAAAGAAAAACCGCCCGATATTCGGACAACCGTTTTTCTCGTATTTATCATTATACCATACTTCTTTTTCCTTATCAAGCCTTTTGCGAATATTCTCCACTTCTTTTTTGAAAAAAAGAAGTGGACAAGAAAAAACTATCGATTGGCTTACTGTTTTCTCAAAAAAAGATATGAGCGAGAAAAAACTATCGAAGGCTCACCTGCTCTCTCAAAAAAAGACGTATACAAGAAAAACTATCGATTGGCTTACCGTTTTCTCAAAAAGGTGCCTACAAGAAATCGTTATAAAAACCCGTTACAGCATATATTGCGCATTCGGAGCAAATAAGAGATTACTTTTTCGCGTCGTCCAATGCGTAGCCGGATTTTTGAGAAAGACCGTTCTGGCGGTCGTAATTTTCCTTATTCTTGGCGATATATATATCGAAAAGACGTTGTGCGGTCATGCCGCTGTCAATCGCCATACCGAGAAAGAAGTGCAGAACGTCGACGATTTCCTCGTGCAGTTTGTCTTCGTCGATTTCGGTCGGATTCTTCCACCATTTATACTTGGCTTCCTCGACGACTTCGGCGAGTTCCACCATTAGCGCCATCGCTTTTTTCTGTACCCACTCGCCTTTCGAATATTCGAGTCCGCGTTTTTCGCGTATGTAAGCGTCCAATCCGGACTGCATTTCAAACAGAATATCGAGCTTGTCCTTTTTTTCGATTTCCATGATTTTCTCCTTATTTTCAAGCGCGGTATTTCACGCGTTTACAAATATCTTATCAATACCCGCGGGAGGTTTCTTGCCCGCATACGCAAACGCCGCATTGCAACCGAGCACCTCGCGCGCAAGCGCGTTTACGTCCGACGCAGTTACTTTGTCTATCCGCCTTACGAGGTCGTCGAGGTCGTAATCCTCGCCGCACACTATTCGGCGGCGCATGAGCGCAAGCATATAATTCATCGGGTTTTCCTTGCCGAACACCGCGTTTACTTTGAGCTGTGTCTTTGCTTTTTGCGTTTCGCTCTCGCTCACGCCGTCTTTTAACAGCTTGTCGATTTCCTGCTTAATCGCAGTAACGCTTTTTTGAACGTTGGATACGTTAACGTTGGCGCACACCGAGAATACGCCGTTATCGCGCCCGAACCACGACTGACTGTATATGCTGTAAACAAGCCCCATTTTTTCGCGCAGGCGCCTGAAAAGACGCGAGCCCATGCCTGTTCCGAGAATATAATCGAGTGCGGAAAGCGTCGGAGCACGGCCGTCGCACGCCGTAAGCGCGGGATAAGCTATGGAAATTTCCGATTGTTCGAAGTCCTTGATATATTCGCCGTAACCGCTTAAAAACCGTTCCGACGATTTTTCGGGCGGGGTCTTATACTCGGCTTGCGCCCACTCGCCGAAGTATTTATCGACAAGGTCGAGCGCGGCGCGCTCTTCGATATTTCCGACAAACGCGACTACCGTATTGCTCGGCAGATAATTCTTCGACCTGTAATCGAGAATGTCGGGCTTTTCGAAACGCGATACGTTCTCTTTCGGACCGAGGATTTCCATGCCGAGCGCGCCCTTGAACATGGTGCGGTACAACACGTCGTAACACATGCCGTCCGGCTCGTCGAGGCTCATATTGATTTCCTCGATTATAACCTTGCGCTCGCGGTCGAGTTCGGTCTTGTCGTATGTCGAATGAAGAAAAAGGTCTGTGAGAACTTCGAAACAGTCTTCGATTTTTTCGTCTATCGCCTTGACGTAATAACAAGTGTATTCCTTGCCTGTAAACGCATTAAAGCTCGCACCCGCCTCGTCGAAAGCGTTTACGATATCCTCGGCACTGCGCTTTTCGGTGCCTTTAAACTGCATATGCTCCACAAAATGCGAAATGCCGTTGTTATCGGGCGTTTCGAAAGCACTTCCCGTGCCGACCATAATGCCCGACGTAACCGACCTAAGCGATGCGTTTTTTTCTATTATCACGGTCAAGCCGCTGTCGTATTTTTTTACAGTCATGATTTTCCGTTCGCTCCTCGTTAATTGCCGTTAATACCTAAGCAACCGCCGTGCCGCTGTCCAATACGTCGCTTACGGTCGATATCGTAAGCCCTTGCGCCGTCGTCTCCGTGATTATACGTTCCAGCGCGCGGAGCGTGCTCTCCGTAGGGTGCATTAGTATGAGGTCGCCGCCTTTGATTTTTTTGACCGCGCGGCGGTATATCAGGTCGGCGTCGTGGTCGCGCCAGTCTATCGTATCGCGCGTCCACATAATCGTTCTGTATCCGAGTTCCGCCGCGGCTTTAAGCGTATTATCGCCGAACGCGCCCGACGGCGGCGCGAACAGATTCATATCGACGCCCGTATACTCTTTTACCACGTCGTGCGCCGTCTGAATTTCACGCTTATTGTACTCGACGCTTATTTTGGACTGGTCCTTATGATAGTAGCCGTGATTGCCTATCTCGTGTCCTGCGGCGTGAATGCTTTTAAGCGTTTCGCTATTTACCGCCGCCCAACTTCCGCCGACGAAAAATGTGGTTTTTACGTTGTACCGCTCCATAATATCGAGCATGGGCTTGATGTACTCGGTGCCCCAATACACGTTTATCATGAGCGAGACTTTTGTGTCCGACTTGCCCGAATAATAAGGCTTGTCATAAGTTGCGCGCTCGGCTTTGACGTCCGTTACGGTAACGAGCAAAAGCGCCGCAACCGTTGCGCATATTACTATGTTGCCCAATACGAGCGATAAAAATTTTGCTTTGTTCTTGATTTTTAACATAAAAAGCGCCCCAACTTAAACTATTATCGTCGGGGCGCTTTTATGCCGATATAAACGTCGGTTATTGCGGCGCAAGCGTCGGCTCCGCACACCGAGTGAAAGCGTCCGCTACTTCGTTTCGATTTTTTCGAGAAGTTTGAGGTCTATCTTGCCCTGCTTCGTAAAGCTGACCACTTCGACCTTGGCGGTATCGCCGACCTGCAAAACGTCGGAAACCGATGTTACGCGCTTGCCGGCGAATTTTCCGAGCTTGGCTATATGCACCATGCCGTCGCGCCCGGGCGTGATTTCAACAAACGCGCCGAGGTCGTCGCGCACAGTAACTACAGGACCGATAAACACATCGCCGATTTCGGGTTCTTTGACGATTGCCTGAATGGTTGCCTTCGCTTTTTCTATCATTTCGGGGTCGATGCCCGCGATAAACACTTTGCCGTCTTCTTCGATATCTATTTTTACGCCGGTGTCTTCGACAATCTTGTTAATCACTTTGCCCTGCTTGCCGATAACGTCGCCTATCTTTTCGGGGTCGATATTAATCATGACAATCTTGGGCGCAAATTTCGAAAGCTCGGGACGGGGCTTATCCAATACTTCGAGCATCTTGCCGAGTATGTGCATTCTGCCGTCGTGCGCCTGAGCAAGCGCCGTGCGAAGAATTTGCTCGCTTATACCCTTAATCTTGATGTCCATCTGTATTGCGGTTATGCCGTTAGCCGTGCCGGCTACTTTGAAGTCCATGTCGCCGAGGAAGTCTTCCAAGCCCTGTATATCCGAAAGTATGGCAAGCCGATTGTGCTCTTCGTCTTTTATAAGGCCCATGGCGATACCGGCGACGGGAGCCTTGATGGGAACGCCCGCGTCCATGAGCGACAGAGTGGAACCGCATACGCTCGCCTGCGACGTCGAACCGTTGGAAGAAAGAATTTCCGATACCACGCGTATGGTGTACGGGAAGTCTTCCTCGCTCGGTATGACGGGTTCGAGCGCGCGCTCTGCGAGCGCGCCGTGGCCTATCTCGCGCCTGCCGGGCGCGCGAAGCGGTTTCGCTTCGCCCGTCGAATACGGCGGCATGTTGTACTGATGCATATAGCGCTTGCTGTCTTCTTCGTCGAGATTATCCAGCTTTTGCGCGTCGCTCGCCGTGCCGAGCGTGCATATGGAAAGCGCCTGCGATTGCCCGCGCGTAAACACCGCCGAGCCGTGCGTGCGCGGCAATACGCCGACCTCGCACCAAATGTCGCGAATATCGGTAGTTTTTCTGCCGTCGGGACGGACGCCTTTGGACAGTATCTTTTCGCGTACTTTTTCCTTGGTCATATAGTACAGCGAATCGGCTATCTCGCGTTCTCTGCCCTCGAACTGCTCTTTGAAATGTTCCATGACGTCGGCTTGAAGCGCGTCCTGATTGGCTTGACGCTCCGTGCGGTCGAACGTGTCGAGCGCTTTGTCGAGCGCTTTGTCCGCATACTTGCGCACTGCGGAATCAACGTCCTCGCCGATATGGTATAATTCCATGACGAGCTTGGGCTTGCCCACCTTTTTAGCTATGTCGTTGATGAACTTGACTTGCTTTTTAATTTCCTCGTGCGCAAACAGGATGCCGCCGAGCATCTGCTCCTCGCTGACTTCGTTCGCGCCGGCCTCTACCATCATGATGGCGTCGGCAGTGCCCGAAACGTAAACGTGCATGCAGCTTTTCGCGCGCTGTTCGCTGTCGGGGTTGATTACGTATTTGCCGTCCACGCACCCGACCACTACGGAACCGGTCGGACCGTTAAACGGTATATCCGAAATCGAAAGCGCAATCGAGCTGCCGAGCATTCCGAAAACTTCGGGCGGGATATTGGTGTCTACCGATAACGCCGTGCAAACGACGGACACGCCGTTGAAAAGACCTTTGGGGAACAAAGGACGTATGGGGCGGTCGATAAGCCGCGACGTAAGTATCGACTTGTCGCTACCTCTGCCCTCGCGGCGTTTGAAACTGCCGGGAATCTTGCCTATCGAGTACAGTTTTTCCTCGAAATCCACGCCGAGCGGAAAATAGTCCATGCCGGGACGCGGTGTTTTTTCCATTGTTACGTTTGTCATTACAACGGTATCGCCGCAACGAATAATGCACGAACCGTTGGCTTGTCCTGCGTATTTGCCTGTTTCGACGGTTACCTTGCGCCCGCCGATTTCGGTTTCAAAAACCTTACATTCCATTTTTAAAATCTCCTTGATGTAAATTACACTTTTTACTGCCGAACGAACATCGCTTTATGCGACCTTGTACCGCGTTTTTCGCACGGAACGCCCGCGCATTATGTGCGATACATAAAAACGAAGGGGTGCGAGAACGCGCCCCCTCGTACGGGTGATGTGATTATTTGCGCAAGTCGAGCTTGACAACAAGGCTTCTGTATCTCTCGATGTCGATGCCTTTGAGGTAATTGAGTTGGCTGCGACGCGAACCTACCATCTGCAAAAGTCCGCGTCTGCTGTGGTGGTCTTTTGCGTGGGTTTTGAGGTGCTCGGTGAGGTGGTTGATTCTCCACGTCAAAAGAGCTATCTGAACCTCGGGGCTGCCCGTGTCGCCCTCGTGCGTCGCGTACTTGGCGATAATTTCCGCCTTTACCTGTTTGTCCATTTTATATTCCTCCGTTAATATGAATACGCCCCTAACTTCGGTCGAGCGTGGAGAGCGCATCACCGGGTAAGAGGTACGGAACGCCCTTTCGACGTTCCGTGATTATTTTACCACATACTTTCGCGTTTGTAAACCGTTTTTCCTTACTTCTTTTGAAAAAGAAGTAAGCAAGAAAACTTTACCGTGATGCGTATATCAATTCGTTTTTTGTTTCTGCCTATCCTATTCGCATCGTTATCAATTGCTATTTATTCTTTTGAAAAAGAAGTAAGCAAGAAAACTTTACCGCAAAACGCATATCGATTCGTTTTTTGCTCCCTCATATCCGATTCGCATCGTTATCAATAGCTCTTACTTCTTTTGAAAAAGAAGTAAGCAAGAAAACTTTACCGCGAAACGCTCTGCTATCCGTTTTATGCTCCAGCTTATTCGATTCGGGACATTATAAAATTTTCATCTTATAAAAACGGGATTAAAAAACTTTGACGCACGGAAAGCCGCAAAACGATTGCTAAATATTCCTGTATAATATATACTGTATATATTTAAAAAACGTTTAGGAGTATTCGGCAATGGCAAAACAAAAAATAGTACTCGCCTACTCGGGCGGACTAGACACAACAATCATCATACCTTGGCTGCACGAGCACTACGACTGCGACGTAATTGCCGTCGCCGCCGACGTCGGACAGGGCGAAGAACTCGCGCCGCTCAACGAAAAAGCAATCAAGTCGGGGGCTGCGAAAATCTATATCGAAGACCTTAAAGAAGAATTTGTGAAAGACTGCATTATTCCCACAATCAAAGCCGGCGCGGTATATGAGGGCAAATATCTTCTCGGAACGTCGTTCGCGCGACCCGTAATAGCCAAGCGTCTCGTCGAAATCGCAAAGCGCGAAAAGGCGGACGCAATCTGCCACGGTTGTACCGGCAAAGGCAACGACCAAGTGCGCTTCGAACTTACCATTAAGGCGCTTGCGCCCGACATGAAGATTATAGCGCCGTGGCGCATATGGGACATCAAGTCGCGCGACGAGGAGATTGACTATGCCGCTTCTCACGGCTTGGACGTGCCTGTTACGAAAGAGCACAACTATTCTATGGACAGAAACCTTTGGCATCTTTCGCACGAGGGAAGCGACCTCGAAGACCCTGCGAACGAGCCGAAAGACAATATGTTGCTTATAAGCAAACCCGTTGCCGATACGCCCGACACGCCCGAATATGTTTCGATTGACTGGGTAGAAGGCGTGCCTACCGCGGTAGACGGCGTGAAACTTTCACCCGTCGCGCTTATCGAAAAACTCAACGAAATAGGCGCACGCCACGGCGTAGGCGTAGACGACCTCGTGGAGAACCGTCTTGTCGGCATGAAATCCCGCGGAGTTTACGAAAATCCCGCCGGCGCGATACTGTATGCCTGCCACAAAAACCTCGAAGAGCTGACTCTCGACCGCGACACCTCGCACTTCAAAGAACACGTCGCAATAAGGTTTGCCGAGCTTGTGTACGACGGCAAGTGGTATACGCCGCTCCGCGAAGCGCTTTCTGCATTTGTCGACAGCACGCAGAAAACCGTTACGGGCACGACGCGCGTCAAACTTTTCAAAGGCAAGATAACGCCCGCGGGCATGACGTCGCCCTACTCACTGTACGACGAGGACATAGCGACTTTCGGCGCGGACGAGGTATACGACCAAAAGGATTCGGCGGGATTTATCAACCTGTTCGGACTTCCGCTCAAAGTGCGCGCAAAAATGTTGGAACGCGCGGATAAAAAAGGCAAAAAACAATGAAACTGTGGTCCGGAAGATTTTCGGCAGAACTCGATTCCGTAGCCGAGCTATTCAACGACTCGCTCCCATTCGACGCAACCATGTACCGTCAGGACATAGCGGGGTCGGTCGCGCATTGCAAAATGCTCGCCAAGTGCGGGATTATTTCCACGGCCGAATCGGACGCAATAGTCGTCGCCCTCGACGGCATTCTCGCCGACATCGAAATCGGCAAACTCGAAATTGCGGACGCGGAAGACATACATTCGTTTATCGAAAACGCGCTTGTCTCTCGTATAGGCGACTCGGGTAAAAAACTGCACACTGCGAGAAGCCGCAACGACCAAGTTGCTACCGACTTGCGTCTATATCTCCGCGACGGC
>CATLGX010000015.1 GCA_949948785.1 uncultured Christensenella sp.
CCGCGCCGAGTATGGCATAAAAATTTCCCATTGCCATTTTGTTTTTCTCCTTTACTTTTAATTTTCGGTTTCGGAAGCGAAACGCTTCTTTACGCCTCTGTTAACTTTTTAACGCGCTTTCGTTTTTCTACGCCGTCCGCGACGCCGCGCTCTATCCGAGTGTAGCGCGCGCGGCTTCCGAACGGCACGAAAAGCCTGCCGCCGCCGTCGTAAAACTTACCGTAAAACTCCAAAAATTGAAGCCGAGCGTTGTGCACGTACGCGCCCAGCACACCGATTAAAATGTTGAACGCGTGCAACGGCACGAGCAAAATTATTCCTATCGGGTAGCCGACAACGGGGATATTGAAAAGCATCGAACCGAGCGTGTTGAACGCCATGCCGATAGCTACCGTCGCGAGACCCAATCCGAAAATACGGCTGTACGAAAGTATGTCCGAAAAAATATTTATAAGCCCGTAAATTTCCTTGAATCCGCCGAAAATCTTGCCGATAATGCTCTTGGCGTTTCGCCCGCCGAATATTATCAGCAAACCGCCGCCCGTTGCCGCGAGCACAATCGCCGCGGTAGTTAAACCGCTCGGCGCGCTTTTAAGCATCAATTTTGCAGCGAGACATCCGAGTGCGCCGAACAAAAGCAACATGGACCCTGCATCGAATATCGCGGAGAACGGTTTCCCGTCCTTGCACAGCTTGATAAATTTTATCGCGTACCCGACGGAAAGCTGAACCACGCCCAAAGCTATGGCGAGCGCAAGAAACATTATCGGCTCGTCGAGCGGGTTGAACCACAGCGATATATCCTCGGAAAAGCTCACTGCGAAATATCCGCCGAACACCGCGCCCCAAATAACGGCGGAAATTCCGCCCATTCCTACGAGAAGAAGGAGCATCCGCGCGCCCTTACCGAAAAAACGTTTGGACGCGCCGAGCGCGATACCGACGGCGGCAAGCACCAATCCGTATCCGGCGTCGCCTATCATAAGTCCGAAAAACAGGAAAAAGAAAACGGCCATAACGGGCGTCGGGTCGAGTTCTCTGTACTTGGGCGGACTCGACATATTGGTAATCTGTTCGTACGGCTCAATCGCCTTTTTGTTTACCGCCAGCGTCGGCGGGTCGTCTTTTTGCTCGGGCGCAAGCGTCTGCACGAAAACGTCGGGACAGTCGGCGCGCAATTTTTCCAGCGTCGGCTTGACTTCTTCCGTCGGCATCCACCCTTCGAGAATAAACGTACTGTCGGTCTTTAAAAACCGCTCGTCGGCTTCGGCGCGCTCGATTTCGTTTTCAAGCACGTCGTACAGAATTTTCAATACTTCGTAATATTTAAGATAGTCGAGTGCTTTTTTGCCAAGCTCGAATATCTGCCGTTCTATATCGCGGCGCTCCGCAATCAAAGCGGCTATTTTGTCTGCCGCGGTGCAGTCGTCCGCAAACGCGCAACGCATAAATCCGCAGGCGCTCATTGCCTTGTCTGCCGCCGCCGCTTCATCGGCGCGGCTTACGACAACCGCGAGCGCGCCGCCGTCCGAATGCGCGATTTCGTACGCACAACGCAATTCGTCCAGTGTTTCCGCGGGATTGGTCGGATTTGCCGCCGCATACGCCGCAACGCACACGTCTCCCGTCCGCTTTAAATCCGTAAATTTCAAAGGAAGCGCCGCATACGGCTCGTACATGCGGACAAGCGCCGAGGGCTCCTGCGCGCGCGTGCGGCAATCGATTATTTCAAACGATATTTCCTGTAATTTGTCGCAGACGGTCAAAAGTTCGTACTCTTTCGCCCGCGCGTCCTCGAAGTCGGCGCGAGTAACCGCCGTTTGCATTTTCGTAAATTTGCGTTTTTTTAGCTCGAAAGTGTCTTCGCCGCTTTTCTTGCGCGCTTCCGCCGCAGCCGCGGTTTCGGCATAACGCTTTTCCAAAAAGTCGACTGCAAAAGCAACTCGGCTCTGTTTTAGTTTAAGCTCGCGGAAAGCCGACGCTTCGCCGCGCCCCAAACCGAACGACGTTTCGTCGGTCGACCGAACTTCGAAAAGTCCGCGTTCGACCAGCCTATCGATTATTTTGCTCTCCGACTTTTTAAGCCCGATGAGCCGAATATGCGTCATTTCGGCTATCAACCGTTAAACACCTCTCAGCACAGCGAAAAGTTCTTCCGCACGCTTTTCGACAGCCGCGCGATTTTTTTCAGACAGAGCCTTGCCTTCTTTTTCGGCATTTTCTATCATGCGCGCAACTTCTTTGTCCGCTTCGACAGCCGCCGTCGCGATTGCGGACGCTCTGTAATCGGCGGAGGACTTTACCGAATGTTCGCGCGCCTGTCTTTCTCTGTTGGCGGCATCGAGTTGCACAGCCTTAACCGACGCTTCCGCGCGATACAATATCCGTTTAGCTTCGTCCTCGGCCGACAGTATCTCGCCTATGGCGCGTTCAAGTTCGCCGTCCAGCCGCTCGCGCGGCTCGTACGTCGAAACGGGCTTTTTGCCCTTTTTAACCCTTTCGGTTATTTCGGGCTTTTTTTCAGTCATGTTTTTCCTCGTAAGAAACAATCTTTGCGACTCTGCCGGCATGTCTGCCGCCTGCGAACTCGGTCGCCAAAAACGCGTCGACTATATCGAGCGCAACGGAAACATCCGTATTGCCCGCGCCGAGCGCCAAAACGTTGGCATTGTTGTGCTCGCGGCACAGTCTGCCCATTTCGGGCGTAAAGCACAGCGCGCAACGAACACCTTTGACCTTGTTGGCGCAAATACTCATACCCACGCCCGTCTTGCAAATCACTATACCGCGCGCGCTTTCGTCTTTCGCCACGCTTTCGGCAACGGCAAAACCGTAATCGGGATAATCAACCGATTCTGCGGTATTCGTTCCGAGGTCGACGACGTTAACGCCGCTCTCGCCGAGTTTTTTTGCGACAGCGAGTTTGAGTTGAACGCCGCCGTGGTCGCACGCTATATAAACGGTCATAAGTTCCTCGCGTTTTTTATATTTTATCTATTATACCACGAATTAAAAGATTTGTCATCCTTTTTTACCCGTTTTTTTGTGCGGCGAGTTTATCGCACAGCGCCAACAGCGCGTCGAATCCCGAACCTATTGCTTTGGCGCAATTTATATAGCTGTCGAGACTGCCGCCGAACGGGTCGTCTACGGGCTTTCCGATAAGACGGTCGTACGATATTACGTCGCCGTCGCCGATGATTTGAGCGTGCCGTTCCGTCATGGCGACTATAAGGTCGCTGTCCTCCGCCATCATGACGGTAAAAGGCTTTGATTTGCGTGCGGCGGCATGTTTAACGCCGAGCGCGTCGAGCGCTTCGTCAGCCGTCGCGCTCAGAACGTCGCCGCGGCGGGCGTAAAGTCCCGCGCTCGACACGGCAAAATCCGCGGCGCGCTTTTTGGTTTTAAGATACGCTTTGAACATGTATTCCGCCATCGGCGAACGGCAGGTGTTTCCCGTGCACACAAACACGATATTGAATTTTTTCTTATCTTGCTTTGACATATCTATTACCCTTTCGGAACATATGCGCTTATAATCACACGCACATCGTTCGTCAGATGATGTTGCCGCCGCTGACCTTAATAAGCCGACTAATCAACGACTTGCCTATGCCGTCGGGTTTTACGCCTTCGGCTATTATTGCGTCGTATCTCTCCGCGTCGGCTTTTCGGAGCAGCGCGAAAAGATTGTGAGCGTACGTGGCGTAATCGGCGCCTGCAACGTACAGATTGCGGTTGCCGTACTTTTCCGAATTGCAGTCCAGACAGACTATCACGGGTCTGCGCCCGACAGCGGTAAGCGCGTCGTAGCGCGCATTTATGTTGTCTGACATTCCGACATAGTATGCGGAAAACAGCACGTCGGCGCTCGGCGTATAGCCCGCCGAAAACGCCACGCTCTCGCGCTTGTATGAGACTTGACCGATTGCCGCTTCTATATCGTCGACGGAAACGCCGCCCACGCGGAGCACTGTCGGCGGTTCGGTACGAACGTCGATTATAGTAGATTCAATACCGATTTCGGACGCGCCGCCGTCGAGAATATAATCAATCTTTCCGTCGAGGTCGTCCTTTACATGCTCGGCAAGCGTCGGGCTGGGTCTATCCGTGGTGTTTGCGCTCGGCACGACTACGGGTTTTCCTGCAAGCTCGATTAGTTTTAATGCAATATCGCTTTTGGGTATACGCACGGCTACTGCCTCGCCGCCGGACGTAACTGCGTCGGGAATGTTCGACGCTCTGTCGAGAATGAGCGTTAACGCGCCCGGCATGAACATGTCGATAAGAACTTGCGCCTTTTGCGGCACGGCGCGCACGACTTTGCTTATATCCGATTTTTTCGACACCGCGACGATAAGCGGTTTGTCATGCGGTCTGCCCTTAACGGCGTAAACCTTATCTACGGCGGCAGCGTCGGTCGCTATTGCGCCGAGCGCATACACCGTTTCGGTGGGAAACGCGACAAGTCCGCCCGATTTAAGCGTCGCCGCACATCGCAGAATATTCCCTGCCGTCGGCTGTAATATTTGCGTATGCCGTTTTTCTCTGTATAGCCTGTCTTTCATAGTCGGTTTAATTTTAGCACATTCCGTTTATAATTACAAGCATGAAAACACGATTTGCGAAATTTGTCGACAGAACGGTAGGCGCGGCAATGCTGTTCGCCGTGTTCACCGCGGTATTCCGCTACTACACAACAACCGAGCTTGCCGCGTTTTCGGCGGCGGCGGTTACGGCGTGCGCGCTTTTCATGCTCGGCATACTTGGAAAAAACAAAGACGGGAAGCGCGAAATGACTAAAAAATCGGAAGACATGTTTTACGATTTCATGTTCGAACGCGACGGATATCCCGCAAAAAAACTCGCGGACGGGTTAAAAGCCAAAGGCGTCGACGCGGTAGTAAAAGCGGGCGCGGTTTATGCGAATAACTCCGCCGCGTTCTTTTCCTTCGACAACCCGCTCGACGCGCGCGCCGCCGCGCGCATGATTGCGCGCGCAAAACGTTCGGGGGCGAAGCGCGCCGTTGTATTCTGCAAGCTCCCGCCACAATCTACGGTGGACGTAAAAGATTTTTCCATAAAAACCGTATACGGAGACAACGTATACAAGCTCTTCGCTTCGCTGGGCGCTCTGCCCGAACGCCGATTCGAAAAACCTGTACGCGCTCGGTTTGCGGCATTTAGAAACGCGCTTGCGGGCGATAAAATTTTGCGTTATTTCGCCCTGTCCGCATCGCTATTCGCCGTGTCGATGCTTTTCGGTTTTTCTATTGTGCCGTTTGTCTGCGCCGTCGCCGCCGCCGCGCTGTTTTTAGCGGCGGTAGTTTTCAATGCGGCGAAAAAAATCAAATCGGCGCATTCCGAGACATAAAAAGCGGCGCGATTTTATTTTTCGCGCCGCTCTCGGCTTTACCGTTATTTATGTTCGTCTTTTTCGGCGTTTTCCGCATTCTCGTCTGCGGAATCGGCGTTCGCTTCGGCTGTATCGGGTTCTGTCGTTTGCCCGTCCTCTTTCCCTTTTTCTTCAAGCTCTTTTTTGATTTTTTCCATTTCGATTTCGTTGTTCATCTTTGTAATCGAGAACCCCCTGCCGTCCGCTTTCAGCGCAATATAAATCATGATAGCGAAAACTCCCGAACCGAGCGCGACAAAACCTATCGAGCCGTTGAGCATGCGATAGTCTATTAACGTCATTGTGAGCGTTACCACGAATATTCCCATGAATACGAGCGCAATTATTGCCAGCACTCTTGCCGATTTATCTTTCATTTTTATTGTCGTATATTTGCTTAGGTGATTTGTTGGTTGTAGCACTCGAATATTTTCGCATCGGTATCTATTGCTTTTACGCCACAGCTTCCGACGTTATCGCGACACGGCGGTCGTTCGATTGTCGTACTCAAATGTTTTCGCGCCGTTATCTACCGCTTTTACGCCGCGGCTTCCGACGTTGCCGCGACACGGCTGACGTTCGGTTGTAGCACTCGAATGTTTTCGCGTCGATATCTATTGCTTTTACGCCGCGGCTTCCGACATTGCCGCGACACGGCTGTCGTTCGGTTGTAGCACTCGAATGTTTTCGCGTCGATATCTATTGCTTTTACGCCGCGGCTTCCGACGTTGCCGCGACACGGCTGTCGTTCGGTTGTAGCACTCGAATGTTTTCGCGTCGATATCTATTGCTTTTACGCCGCGGCGGATAATTGCCGTTCAAGGCAATCGGCATCATTAACAAAAGCGCGAAGCTGACCGCCGCGCGCTTTGTCTGTTTTTATTTCTCGTTGAGGCACGCTATGCCGGGAAGAATCTTACCCTCGAAAAGTTCGAGCGACGCGCCGCCGCCCGTCGAGATGTGAGTAATCTTATCGGCAAAACCGAGCTGTGCGCACGCCGCCGCGGAATCGCCGCCGCCGACTATGGTAGTTGCGTCCGACTCCGCAAGAGCCTGAGCAACGGCAATCGTGCCCGCCGCGAGCACGGGGTTTTCGAATACGCCCATAGGTCCGTTCCAAATGACCGTCTTTGCGTTTTTGACTTTATCGGCAAACAACGCGCGCGTTTTCGTGCCGATGTCAAGTCCCATCATATCGTCGGGGATTTCCATGGTGGGAACTATTCTCGTTTCGATTTTCGCGTCAATCGGGTCGGGGAAGTCGGACGTGATTACGGTATCAACGGGGAGAAGAATCTCCTTGCCCGCCGCTTTCGCCTTTTCGAGCATTTGCTTGCAGTAATCGAGCTTTTCGTCGTCGACAAGAGATGTGCCGACGTGTCCGCCCTGCGCCTTGATAAAGGTATACGCCATGCCGCCGCCTATAATCAGCGTATCGCATTTTTCAAGAAGATTGCTTATTACGTTGAGTTTATCCGCAACTTTCGCGCCGCCCAAGATAGCGACGAACGGGTGCACGGGGTGTTCGAGCGAATCAGCCATTACGGTAAGCTCTTTTTCGATGAGGAAACCGCACACCGCGGTCTTGACCAGCCCGTACTCGACGATTGCCGCCGTCGACGCATGCGAGCGATGCGCAGTGCCGAACGCGTCGTTTACGTAAACGTCGCAATAGCTCGCGAGCTTTTTGCAGAATTCCAAGTCTTTGCCCTCTTCTTCCCAATGAAAGCGGAGGTTTTCGAGAAGAACGCATTCGCCGTTTTTGCACGCCGCAACCTTTGCCTGCGCGTCGGGTCCGACCACGTCGGCGGCAAATGCGACTTTGCCGTCGAGAAGCTCGTTAAGCCGTTTTGCGACGGGCGCGAGCGTGAGTTTTTTAGGCTCGTCCTTTTTCGCTTTTTCGATAATCGCTTCCGCGGTTGTTTCGCCCGCTTCCACCTTTTTCTTGTCTTTTTTATTGAGCTTGACTTCGGCGGAAAGTATGGAATGGGGTTTGCCCATGTGCGAGCAAAGCACTACCTTCGCGCCGTGCTCCATGAGATACTTAATCGTGGGCAACGCGCCGACGATTCTGTTCTCGTCGGTAATTGCGCCGTCTTTCATGGGAACGTTGAAGTCGCATCTGACGAGCACGCGCTTGCCCGATACGTCGATATCTCTGACCGTTTTCTTGTTCATGATTATCTCCTTTATTATGAGTTGAATTTAATTTCGAACTTTTGATTTCGAATACAATCCGTACAGCCATTCGTAACTGTCGCGCACTTGCAGAAAATCCGCAAAGCTGTCGCTGCGCGCGGCAATCAATATAGGCGCGGTTATCTTGCGCCGTTCGAGGTCGGAAAACAGCTTGTCGTAATTGAACTTGCCCCGTCCCGGCAGTCCCCACTCGCCCTTTAATACGTCGGCGACGGTGATATGGCTTATGCGGTTGGGTGTGCAAGCATCCATATACTCGCGTATGTCGTACCCCGCATTTTCGGCATTGTAAATATCGAGCGCAAGGCTCAGTTTCGGACAGAGCGCAAGCAGACGCTTTAAAAGGTCGGGCGTCGGAAAGTACGACCACCGCACGTTTTTGAGCGACAGCGTTACTCCGTACCCCGCCGCTATATCCGAAAGCTGCGAAAAGCGTTGCGCAAACCGCGAGGGGTCGATATTCTTTTCGCCGCCGAGATTGATGGGCCCGCGGAACGTATAGTATCTCGCGCCGAAAGCAAAGCATGCGTAACACACTTTTCGGAATATCAATTCCGCGTCGGCGCGCACTCTAACGTTGGGCGAAAAAAGCTGAGGCTCGAACTGCGTCGAAAGCGGCGAAACCGCTATCACGTTGATATTGCCCCTGTATGCCGCAAGGCGGTCGACATACGGTTTCTCGTATTCCGAGAACGTATAAAGACAAACTTCGGTCGTGTCGACGCGCATATTGGACAGAAGCTCGAAAACTCCTTCCGCGGCTATCGTATTGAAAAACGTCGATGTTGAAATTCCGATTTTCATATGTGTAAATTATACCACAAGCCGCACCAAAAGGCAAGCGTTTGCAAAGGGCGTTATGCGGCTTGTTTATTGACGTATTTCGCGCCGAATTTTTTATACTCGATAACATTTGACACCTTTCGATTGCACATGATATACTTTGTAAAAGCCGCGAGCGGCTCAAATTCGATATGTTCAAAAAAATCTTAAAACTTCTATCTCAAAAAGCGGCGGTAACGGTATTCTCGTTGCTCGTTCAAGTCGCGCTGATTGTTTTCGGCGTGCTGTATATTTCCTCGTACTTTGCGTGGATGTGGGTAATTTTGGAGTTTATAGGATTTTGCATATGTATACACATCGTATCGCTCGACATCAATCCGGGCTACAAACTGAGTTGGTGCGTGCTTATTCTCGCAATCCCGGCGTTCGGCGGGCTTGTTTACTTTTTTATAGGACGGCAACACACGCCGCGGCGCGTCAGAAAACGCCTGTCTGCGGCTTCCGATGCGTCGCAGGTTCTTTTAAACCTGACTAACGCAGACATAATAAACGCGCGCGCCGTGCTGAACCCCACAGGCACTACGTGCGCCGACCTTGTTCTGAATTCCGCGTCGTACCCCGTATACGGCGATACCGCCACAAAGTATTACGCGCTCGGCGACGATTTTTTCCCTGACCTCGTAAAGGACATCAAAGCCGCGGAAAAATTCGTTTTCATGGAATACTTCATTATCGACCCCGGCAAAGTGTGGGACGAAATCGAGTCCGCGCTTATCGAGCGCGCTCAAAACGGCGTGGAAGTAAAACTTATTTACGACGACGTCGGAAGCATGTTTACTCTTCCCAAAAAAGTAATAAAGCGGCTGCGCGCAAACGGAGTGGAAGTTTTTCCGTTCAACAAGATTACTTTTTCGTTCGATATGCGGCTAAACAATCGGTCGCACCGCAAAATCACCGTCATCGACGGCAAAATCGCTTACACGGGCGGCAACAATATCGCCGACGAATACGCAAACAAGCGAATACGCTTCGGGCATTGGAAGGATACGCATATGCGCTTCGAAGGCTCTGCGGCTTGGAGTTTTACCGTCATGTTTTTATCGTTCTGGCACATTATATGCCGCGATAAACTTATGTACAACAAGTATCTGACAGGAACGGCGGTACAGGCGGCGGGGTACGTTCAGCCGCTGTCGTCGGGACCGGGGCGCAACGACCACCTAATCCAGAGCGCGTTTATAAACCTGATTTCCACTGCCAAGCGCTATGTATATATCACAACGCCCTACCTCGTTCTCGACAACGAGACGCAGACAGCGCTCGTCAACGCGGCAAAATCAGGCGTTGACGTCCGCATAGTCATTCCGCGCATACCCGATAAAAAGACAGTATATCTCGCAACGAAATCGTTCGTGCCGTTGCTCAAAAAAGCGGGAGTGCGCATTTACACGTACACCCCCGGATTTATCCATGCGAAAATGATGATAGTAGACGACGAGCGCGCGTTTATCGGCACGTGCAATATGGATTACCGCTCTTTCTATCTGCACTACGAGTGCGGCGCGCTTCTGTACAACGTAAGCTCGATTCCAGCCATGAAATCGGACTTTATGACTACTCTCGACGAAAGTTACGAAATGTCGTACGAGCAAGCGAACGATGTAACGATATTCACGCGCCTTGCGCGAAGCATACTCCGTCTTTTCGCGCCCGCGCTGTAAGATTTAAGCGAGCACGAAGTCCGCTCTGTCGCCCTCGACCTTATCGACTATTATTTCCACGCCGTCGCCGAGACGGTATTTTTTCATGCCGCAAACTATAGTAAGGCGCCGCGCGTCGTAAGCCGCCGACGGCGGAAGCGTCGCTATACGCACCAAGCCCTCCGCCGAGTTGTCAAGCTCGACGAAAAATCCGAAGTCGGTAACGGAGCTAATAACGCCCGCAAATTTTTCGCCTATGTGATGAGAAAGATATTCCGCCTTTTTGAAATCGTCGACCTTGCGCTCGCACTCTTGCGCCACACGCTCTTTGAGCGAACTCTGCGTGGACGCGGCAACGGTAAAATCGCGGTATTTTTTCGCAGCGCCCGCGCCGCCGCGCAGATACGCTTTTATAATTCTGTGAATGACGAGGTCGGGATACCGCCGTATAGGCGACGTGAAGTGGCAGTAGAACTTTTCAGCAAGCCCGAAATGCCCGGCGTTAATCGGTTCGTACGCCGCCTTTGCCATCGAACGCAAAGCGACGCGCGATACTGCGGCGGACTGCTCCGGACGCTCGCGTTCTATCTTGTCGAGAAGTGCGGACACCTGACGCGGTTGAGGGTCGTAAGGACAGCGTTCGGCAATGCCCGCCGCCTCCAAATAATCGTTAAGCGCCGACAGTTTTTCGGGCGACGGTTTGTCGTGGACTCTGTACACGAACGGAATTTTCGCCTTGCAAAACTTTTCCGCCACCGCACAGTTGGCGAGAATCATAAACTCCTCTATAATCTTCATCGAAAGCAGCGCGGGCTTTTTCGCAATATCGGCGACATGCCCTACCACGTCGAACTTTATCTGCGTTTCCGTCAGTTTGAAATCGACGGAGCCGCGGCTTTTGCGTATCGCTATGCGTTTTAACGCCAGCTCTTTCATTATTTCGAGGCTCGGAACGACGGAGGCGTATTTCTCGCGCAAGAACGCGTCGCCGTCGAGCATAGCCTGCACGCCGACATACGTCAACCTCGCGCAGGAACGTATAACGCCCTCGAACACGTCGTAACCCGTTACATATCCGCGTTCGTCGAGATTTATCGACGCGCACAGCGCAAGCCTGTCCTCGCCCTCGTTGAGCGAACACAAGCCGTTAGACAGTGTTTCGGGCAGCATGGGTATCACGCGGTCGGCAAGATAAACGCTGGTTCCGCGCTCGTAAGCCTCGCGGTCGAGCGGCGATTTTTCGGTAACGTACTGCGCTACGTCGGCAATGTAAACTCCCAGCTTATACCCGCTTTCCGTGCGCTTGACAGACACCGCGTCGTCGAAGTCTTTGCTGTCGCTGCCGTCGATAGTAAACACCGTTTCGCCGCGGAGGTCGCGTCGGTACGGCGCGTTCGCCTCATTTGCGTCTATCCTATCTCCGTACGAATACGCTTGGTCCTCGACGGCGGGCGGGAACTCAGGACGCAGATTGTGCGACGCGAGAACGCTCTTTACGTCCATACCTATTTCGTCGAACCGACCGAGAACAGAGAGCACTTCTGCGCGGTCGCCAGTTGCGCTCGGGTTTATCTTTATAATCGCCTTGTCGTACTCGCTCGCGCCGCCGAGCGCGTCGAGCGGAAGTCTTTCGCCGTATCTGCGGTCGTCGGGCTGAGCAAAATAGCAGCCGCCGTCAAAAACGACGGTAGCCACGATATTGAGCGGATTGCGCTCGACAACCGATATGACCTTACCCTCGACGCGGCGCGAACCGTCGCGTCCCGGACGGTCGCCTATAATTATAACCCGAACCGTATCGCCGTGCCGCGCCGTGCCGAGGTTTCTTCCCGATACAAACACGTCGTCAAGCCCGCCGTCGCGCGCGATAAATCCGAATCTGTCGCCCTTTCCGTCGAGAACGCCCTCGACGGTCGGAAGATTGTACGCCGTGCCGGCGTGCGGCGCGAAGACGTTTTGATTGCCGCCTCGCCCCGATTTACGATAATCGGCGCGCCCGCGCGCGCCGCGATGTTTTACGTTTGACATAATAAACCTTTTCGCATAATTAAAATCCACACAACCGCTTAAAAAACAAAAAAGGCTGACGAACAGCCTTTAAAGTTATTTTTTACGCGCCTGCGGTTCTCATCGCTATTGCCAACGTTACGAAGAACGCTACGGCAAGCACGCCCTCTATAATGCCGAGGATTACGGTCAATCTCTTCATAATGGATTCGAGCGACCGCCCCTTGTCCTTTGAATAAAAAGTATCGCGCTGTCCCGACAACGCGCCCATACCGGACGACGACGACGGCTGAAACATGATGATTACTATAAGCGCAAGTCCTATAAGCACCATCAACGATATTATTACTATTCGCACAACGGAGAGCGCGTATGCGCCCGATGCGGAGATTGATAAAAACGCCATAAGAAACCTCGTTACATTACAAACGCGTCAAAAACAAGACGCTCGTACAACAAGCATTATAACACAACGCATTACATTACGCAAGCGTTTTAACTCTAATTTTCGCAATTCGAGTTTTCAATTGATATTCTTTTTTTCTGTGGAGACAGAGCCGAGTGTGTGCAAAGAGGTAAAAGCGGGGAAATCCGTCGGCTCGTATTGGTCAGTCCGTCGACGGCGATGAGGCGCGTGCGACTTCTTCTTTATACTTGGCTATAACGGTGCTTGCGATATAGTCGCGGACCTCGTTGTTTATCGGGTGCGCGATATCGCGGTATTCGCCGTTATTGAGTCGTTTGTTGGGCATTGCGATAAACAGCGCGTCGTCGTTTTCGACAATGCGCAAATCGTGCACAACAAAGCTCTCGTCAATCGTAATGGACGCGGTGGCTTTCAGCCTGCCGGAATCCTTAACCAAGCGCAGTCTTACCTCGGTGATTTGCACAACTTTCCCCTCCTTTAAATATTTTCTGTATATATTATAACATACCGCGCGACGAAAATCAACACTATTTTCCAAATTTTTACATTCAATGACAAATAGGCTGAGCCTCTTTTCACAACATCTTTCCTATCGGCATAACAAGGTAATATGAGAATACACTTTATCGGCATCGACGGCGTGTCCATGCGCGCGCTCGCCGACCTTGCGAAAAGCCGCGGGCATAAGGTATCGGGTTCGGATATGCGCGGCGAAGGACACTGCGCCCGAAACGTCGACGGAGCGGAACTCGTCGTATACACAAACGCTGTGCCGCCCGACAATTGCGAGCTTCAACGTGCGCGCGAACTCGGCATACCCGCGGTCGAGCGCGCGGAATACCTCGCAAACGTCGCTAAAAAGTTCGGCACTGCCGTTGCGGTAGCGGGATGCCACGGCAAAAGCACGGCGACAGCCATGCTCGGCGAAGCCTTGCGCGCATATTCGCCCACCGTCCACGTCGGCGCAAAAGGCGCGTCGCGCATCGGCGGCGGACGGTTTTTCATTACCGAAGCATGCGAGTACAAACGCAGTTTTCTTAAACTGAATCCCGATATAGGCGTTGTATTAAACGTCGGATATGACCACCCCGACTGTTACGGCGACCGCGAGCAGGTAGAAGACGCGTTTAAGGCTTTTGCCAATCAGTGCAAAACGCTTATAGTCAACGGCGACGACCCGCTGTGCACGGCGCTGTCCGACCGCGCCGCGACGTTCGGACTTTCGAAAAACTGCGCGTACCGCGCGGAAAACGTATCCGACGGCGGCGCGCGCTCTTTTACTTACGCGCACGACGGACGCAGAATAAAAGTAAATCTTTCGGTCGTCGGCATGCACAACGTATACAATGCGCTCGCCGCTCTCGCCGCCGCAGACAAAGCGGGCGTTCCGCTTTTTCAAGCCGTACAGGGCATATCGCATTTCACAGGCATTCCTCGCCGCTTCGAACGCAAAGGAATCGCTTGCGGCAAAACGGTGTTTTGCGACTATGCGCACCATCCCGACGAGATAAAAGCTACCATCGCGGCGGCGCGCGAACTCTTTCCGTCGGTCGCCGTCGTATTCCAGCCGCATACGTATTCGCGTACGGCGGCGCTCGAAAACGAATTCGTCGACGCGCTGAACGGCGCCGACACCGTTGTTTTCGCTCCGATATTCGCGGCGCGCGAAAAAAACATATGCGGCGCGTCGTCGCACTCGCTGTGCCGCAAGCTCGTCGAGCGCAAACAAAAAACGTTCTGCTTCGATACTTTTGCCGAGATTATATCCTTTTGCAAGACGGTTAACGAAAAAGCGCTCGTGTTCATGGGCGCGGGCGACATAGACGTCGCGTGCGACCGATTCATGAAAACGTGCGGCGTTTGCAATTTCTGACGCGTAAAGCGCAACTTTAATCGTTCGGCATTTCCGTTTCGCACGATTTATCCGAATTGTTCGTTATGCTCGGGAACACAAGCCAAAGGCTCGGCGCTATTGCTGCTTAACGCGCGGCACTGCTTTTGCCGTGTCCGCCCCGCTCGGAAAGATAAACCGTAAAACCGCCGAGACCGTTGTTTAAAGTAAAAGTTTTCAAGTAAAAAACCGCCCTCTCTCTCAAAAAGGGCGGTTTATTATTACGGATTCTATGCGCCGATTATTCGGTCAGCTCGTCGGCGAGTTTCGACAGCGCCGCACGGCTATCGTCGTTAAGCGCGGAGCGCACGGTAACGACGGTATCCGCAAAAGTAACATTCTTGCACGTTTCGAGCCGCGCGCGCATGCACTTTGCCGCGACGGGCGCCCAGCTCCCGTTTTCTATCAAGCCGACAAAACGGTTTTGATAATTGCGCTCGACAATACCGTCGACGAACGCGCGCATTGCGGGGAAATACTCGTTATTATACGTCGTCGTGGCAAGCACGAGTTTGGGGTACGCAAACGCTTTTGCTATACAGTCGGCGAGGTCGCGCCGCGCGAGGTCGAAAGTCTCCACGTTTTCCACGCCGCGATTTTTAAGTTCGCGTTCGAGCTCGCCCACGGCTTTCGCGGTATTGCCGTACACCGACGTGTACGCTATCATTATTCCGTCGAACTCCGGTTCGTACTTGGACCATTTGTCATACAATCCGATATAGTGCCCGAGGTTGGAATCGAGCACGGGTCCGTGCAGCGGGCAAATCTTAGCGACGTCAATGCCGCCCAGCTTTTTCAAAAGCGCCTGCACCTGCACGCCGTACTTGCCGACAATGCCTATATAGTACCGCCGCGCTTCGTCATCCCACGGCTCGCCGCTATCGAGCGCGCCGAATTTACCGAACGCGTCCGCCGAAAAGAGTATCTTCTCGTTCGGCTCGTATGCCACCATTACTTCGGGCCAATGAACCATTGGCGCAAAAACAAACTTTAACGAATGCTTGCCGAGTTCGAGCGTGTCGCCGTCGGCGACGACAATTCGCCGCTCCGAAAAATCTCTGCCGAAAAACGCGTTCATCATGGCGAACGTCTTTGCGTTGCCGACGATTTTAGCCGACTTGTACCTGTCGGCGAAAGCTACGATGTTGGCGGAGTGGTCGGGTTCCATATGGCTGACTACAAGGTAGTCGGGTTCGCGCGAACCGAGTTCGGTTTCGACCTCGTTGAGCCAAGGCGCGCAAAAATGCTTGTCCACCGTATCGAGCACGGCTATTTTATCGTCGAAAATGATATACGAATTATACGCCACGCCGTTGGGCACGTCGTACATGCCCTCGAAAAGGTCTATTTCACGGTCGTTGATACCTATGTGAACTATATCGTCGGAAATACGTTGCATGGTTTCTCCCTCGTTTTTAACTGTTAATTTAATATCATGTTCGACCGCCTTTGTCAAGCGTTTCAAATATCAATTTCCAAACAGCGCGGTCGACACGTATCTTTCGCCGCCGTCGGGAAAAAGCGTCGCAATCGTCTTGCCCGCGTATTCTTCGCGCTCGGCTATCCGCACCGCCGCGCACAGCGCCGCGCCCGAACTTATGCCCGCAAGCACGCCGCACCGCCTTCCGACTTCACGCGCAAACTCGAACGCGTCGGCATCCGAAACCGTCATAACCTCGTCGTAAACGGACGTGTCGAGGACGCTCGGCACAAACCCCGCGCCTATGCCCTGAATACCGTGCGCGCCGCCTGCGCCGACCGAAAGCACGGGCGACGACAGCGGTTCTACCGCGATTACTTTTATATCGGGGTTTTTCTCTTTCAAATATGTGCCTATACCCGTTATCGTTCCGCCCGTCCCGACGCCCGCGACAAAGGCGGCGACCGCACCGCCGCTGTCGCGCCAAAGCTCGGGCGCTGTGGAATTATAATGTGCCGCGGCGTTGGCGGGGTTGTCGAACTGCGACGGGATAAAGCCGTTCGGAACGGAAGCGGCAAGTTCTTCCGCTTTTTCTATCGCGCCGCGCATGCCCTTTTCACCGTCCGAGAGCACTACCTCGGCGCCGTACGCCTCCATAATTTTGCGCCGCTCGACGGACATCGTGCTCGGCATGACGATAATCACGCGATAGCCGCGAGAAACGCCCGCCGCCGCAAGCCCGATGCCCGTATTGCCGCTGGTCGGCTCTATTATAACCGAACCTCGACGCAAAAGCCCGCGAGCCTCGCCGTCGTCGAGCATGGCTTTTGCCACGCGGTCCTTGACGGACCCCGCGGGATTTAAAAATTCGAGCTTGGCGACAATGCGCGCGTTAAGTCCGCGCGCCGCGCAGATGTTGCGAAGTTCCAATAACGGCGTTCCGCCTATCAGCTGTTCCATGGATTGATATATCATATTATCACCTTTTATACCGTGCCGTACTTTCAAACAAAACGGCGGCGCATTATCTTACGCCGCCGTTAAGCCGAATATTACTTTATTTTTTCCAACAGTTTTCTGTCCGAATTTATGCGTTTAAGCCGACGGATAGTAGCCGCGCGCGTTTTGCTGAGCTTTTGCTCGGACAAATACAGCTCCCTGTCGGCGGGGTCGAGCGCGCCGATAAACGCTTCCTGCTCGTCCTTGCGCCTTTGCGCGGCTTCGCGACGCGCGGCAAGCTGCTCGGGCGTGAGCGACTTTTTGGGTTTGTTTCCCTTTTCCGCCGCTTTACGGCGTTTAAGCTCTTCCTTGTACTCGGCAAGGCGCGCCTTCTCTTCGGGCGAAAGCGGCTCCGCAGACGTCAGCAGCGTGCTTAATTCTTCCGTCTGTCTCAACTCTATCGACGCCGCGACTTCGCGGTACTGCGCATACGCCGAGCGCGCTTCGGCTATGCGAACTGCCGCGCCGCTCGACAGCGCGGGGCTTACCGTCTCGTTGCGCTTAGCCATATCGAGCGCCGCAACGTGAGCCTGGCCGACGGGTGTCGGCGCGGACAGTGCGGGCGCGTGCAGAATATCGCTCGGCTCTTCGCTTGCGCCGCCGACAAGTTCCTGCGGTCCGAATTTTTGTTGCGGCTGCGGCAACTCGGGATATTCCACGTTTTTTTCGAGCGGCTGCCCCTCGAAGAACTCGGGGTATTCGGGCATACTCATCGCGCCGACGCTTTCTATATTCGGAGCGAGGTCGGAACGCAACCGCACGCCCTGCTGACAAAGTATAATTCCGTCCGGGGTCTGCACGGGCGTGAGAAGAATACTTTTTCCGCCCGACATGCCCGTAAGCACGAGCGTCTGCCCGTCCTCGGCTTGACGGAGCGTCGCTCCGTTTCTCAGCGCCGCGGCAAGCGTCATGGGGGTGTCGGGCGCGGGCAGCGAATCGAGAACCGCCGCCGTCTCGGGCGTTTGCGGAAGCTCGATTGACTCCGCGTCTATAAACTCGCCCAGCCGCATTTGAATGTCTTTTGACTCGGCGCGCGATTTAGGTTCCTCGGTAACCATGCTCAAAACATCCATTACCGCAGTGATTTCGCGAATATTGTCGTAGCGCAGATTGACGTTTGACAGTTCGTGCGCGCTCTTTTTGAGCGCGGCGTTTTCGAGCTGTTTGCGCTTTTCGTTGCGCTTGACGTACGCCATGACAATCCATGCGACAACGATAACGAACAAAATCAGTATCAATAATATTGCGCCCCAGGTAGACTGCAAGAACCCGAAAAGATACCCGAAGAACGCGCAATGCCGTCCCGTATAAATTCCCACAACGTCGGAATAATCGGGACGAAACTTGTCGTTTGTAGTAATTTTCTTGTTGTCGCCCTTCGTAATGTACGAAGTTTCGCCCGTATTGGGATTTTTGGTAACGGCAACGACGCGGTGCGTGAACAATTGGATATTCCCGTCTTCATCCGCTATCTCGAACGTGATTACCGCGCCCGCTTGGATATTGTCCTTTTCTTCGCTCTCGGGCTTTTTAACGACAATCATGTGTCCCGTGGGAATCGTGGGTTCCATGGAATCGGAAATTATCGAAATCAAACGATAACCGCCGAACGTGGGATAATAATGCGGCATGAAAACAGAGAGCATTGCGTTGACTACGAGCAGAGCAAGTATAGCCAGCAACACTCCTATCCCTGTGTACTTTAACACTTTAACCGCGCGGTTCGGCTTTTTCTTTACCGCCGCGCCGCCTTCTATCCCCTTTGCTTCCTGTTCTTCCGACATATTGTTGTGATTATACCACATCCGAGCGACGTTGTCAATACCGTCCGAAAATTTTTTTGTGATTAGTTATTTGTATATTTTAACCATCCGCATCGAACCGCCCGAAAATATCTTTGCAAGCGCCGCCGAATCGGCGTTTATGCAATCCCGCGGCACAGAGCCTCGTCGATACCGCGGGGATTAAAACAATGTGTTCGTGATTTATCATATTCGATTCCGTCGTCCGTACAGCGCGAGAACCGTCAATTTCGATTATAATCCGAAACATACGGCAATAACGGTCTGCCGTATATCTTTCGTTTGTTTTTTCGAAACGCAAATATAAAATACAAAAATTCACAGCGATATATCAACGAAACAACCGATTTCAAATAAAAAGGCCTCCGCATATTATGCAGAGACCTTTTGCAAATTCGCGCGCAGGGATTCGCTTTATTTAATCGGCTGTGCTCCGGAGCATTTATGCCGACATATGTTTTATACCTTTATGTAACGGTATCACTAATTGGAATAATAAACAGCTTACGCGCCCGCGGCTTCGCTCGCGGAGAACGTCAACGAAATCGTAGCGTTCATCGCGTCGGTGCCGGTCGCTACCAAGTAAACGTAAACGGTGCCGTCCGCGGCAGGCGTAATCGTCGTGTCAGTAGCTGTAATTTCGTTTGTCGTCTCGGGAGTCGCCGCATTGGGCGCGGTCGCGAGCCAATACAGTTTCGCACCGCCTATCTCTGTCGCGTTGTCTCCTTCGCCTGGGGTTAACGAGCCTTTAATCTTGTATTCGGCCTTGGCTCCGCCCGTTGCATCGGGAAGCGAAACGGTGAACTTCCAGTAATTGACGCAATCGGCTACCGTGCCCTGGTCGGCGGGAACGAGATTTTTAAGCGCATTGCTGTCGTTAAGGGAAGCGGCGTCGGCGGTAACAGTCAGCGCGCCGAGCGTGCTTATTTCGCCTGTCGCACCGTTTTTTTCTACGGGGTCGGTATTGGCGCCGGACCATGCTGCAAACGAAACTGCGCCAAGCCCTGCTATTGCCGCAACGGATGCGGCGATTACTGCGGGTTTAACAAATTTTTTCATATTTTCTCCTTTTGGAATTTTGATTTTATTTTAAGCCGTCGGCGCCCTGCCGCTTTCGGCGTTAAAACCGTGAACGACGACAATTCGCAATGCACTGTTCGCAATTCGTAATTGCCGCGGATTTACTTTTCCGTTTCGGAAACAGTCAAACAGTTTAACGACGTATTCAGGTCGACTGCGGGTATTTTATCGATAGACGTTTTCCTTACGTATTGACTACGTAAGGGCTTTTCTCGACGCAATCGAGAAAACATTTTTCGAGCAGTTAAACCGCTTCCATGAATATTTCCCATGTCCCGTTGTTGGGATAAACGAAGATATTATATGTTCCCGCGACTTTGACTTTGAAGTTGGCGTCGCCTGCCGCCGATTCATTGCCCGAAATTATGGTAGCGGACGAATTTTTAATCCAATACCAATCAAGTCCGCTCGCCACCTTTTTAGCGATTTTAAACTCGTCGCCGACGCTCAGCGTAAGTCCGAATATAGCGTACTCTTCGGTATGATAATCCGATTCGTGCGGAACAAGCTCGAATTTCGCCGTCGTCGTCCAAGAGTTAATGCTGCCCATAACGTAGAACGTATCGTTTTGCACGGTGGAGTGATACCACTTTGCGTAAATCGTTATATCGGCGCCGACGGGGCTGTCAAAGTCGTAAACTTTGGCGCCGTTCTTATCTGAATACCATCCGTTAAACGTATATCCGCTACGCGTCGGGTCGACGTCCGGCTTGACGGCATTGCCGCCGACTCTTATGGTTTGAGACTCAACAGAACCGATAGCGCCGTTCAAATCGAACGTTACCGTATACGTGCGCACCCACGTTGCCGTCAACACCGTATTGCAAACAATAGGCTCGGTAAAGTCGAATGCGGAAGTCGCGCCGTTGACGTACCAACCGTCGAACGCATAGCCCGCTCTCGTCGGGTCGGCGGGGTGTGCCACCGTGCCGTTGCCGGCGCCGATGCGCAACGCGCTGTGGGTCAGAGTTCCGCTATTCGCGTCAAGCGCTACTTGCGCGGCGATATAAAGGTCGGAGCCTGCGAACAGCAACATATATTCGCCTGCGGTACTTACTGTTACGAACTCCGCATTCGCCGCTTCGCCGACCACGCCCGCGCCGCTGTTCGCGGTAACGGTCAAAAGCTGACATGTCGCGTTTCCGGCATACAGATAGATTCTGTCGCCCGCGGCGAGCGTCATTGTCGCGCCGCCTACCACGCCGTGTTCGCCGACTATTGCTTTTACGTCGGCGTCATCCGCGACATTGTCGAGATGTACTAAATCCGGCTCGTCGTTGCGGCGCACGCTCCAACCGTTCGCCTCGTTCGCCCACTTTGCGTATACGGTCGTATTTGCGGAGATTGCGGAGTCGAAGTCGAACGGCGTCGTCTTTTCCGCGTCGGCGTACCAACCCAAGAATACCGTATAATTGCCGAAGCTCGCGCCGTGCGTCGGGTCGGACGGCTTAACCGCTTTGTCGCCGCTGCTTATAATCTGCGAAGACTCTTCGCCGTTCGACATACTGCCGCCGTCGAGGTCGAACGTTACGGTAACGGCGGTAGTGAACGGCACTGCCGTAAGTACTGCTTGCGAACGGTCTTCCGTCGCTTTAAAGTACAGCGTATACAGGCCGTCGACCAGCGCAATTGCAAAGCTCTCGCCGTTGTTCTTTTGTATTACGTCGGAGTTTTCGCAGACGTACGAAGGCACGCTGCCGTCGGCGAAGAACCGAAGTTCCATGCCCTTTTTGAGTTCGACGTTTATCTTGTACTCGTCTTTATACAGCGCGTCTTCGGGTACGCCCGAATACGTCATTTTGACAAGCGAACCGTTTGAAACAACGTACCAGTTGTCGGCAAGCTCGTGCTTGAAGTGCCATTTTGCGTACAGCGTCATGGCTTGCGATACCGTATCGGTTTCGTAATTCCAGAACTCGGTGCATTCCGCATCGGTGTACCAGCCGCCGAACACGTAGAACACCGCCATGCCGCCGCCGTCCCACGACCAATATTCATCGGGTCGCGTCGGGTCGACGGGTCTTGTCGCTTTGCCGCCGTCTGCGACGTATTCCGTCGCGCCGGACGGAGCGTTGTCGTAATTATAGTCGCACTTGACCGCATGATAGCCCGCAGTGTCGTACTTGGCATACAGCGTGAAGTCTTCCGTCGATTCGATAGGCATATCGAAATCGTACGCCGTCGTGCACTCGGCA